>JAYWHB010000797.1:0-16026 GCA_043777915.1 Deinococcales bacterium | reverse complement strand
GGTTAAACTCGGGCTTAATTCGATGCTGGTGCGTTTACGCAGTGGTAATCCAACGCCTCGGGTTTACATTGCCATGGGCGCAGAGGATTTAGGTTTGCATCCTGTCACCGTTGGGGCTGCCAGTGTTGGCGAAGTGACGTATGGCTGGTCTGATTTGCGGCGTTTAAGCGAATGGCAAGATTAGCAACTCAGCCTGCTCGAGGATTAGCAACTCAGCCAAGTCTCGAGTCGTCCTCATGAAGCCTGTTTAGACTGTTTTGAATGAGATTTCTTCTTTTCTTCTTGGCGTTGCTTGTGGCTTGTGGCACAAATGATGCCAAAAATGATGCCAATACGATAACGGTGGTCAACACGACTTTGACTTTGGCGTATAACAATGAATTATATTCCGAAGAATTGCGGGTGACAGGTGGACAACGGGCATACACCTTAAAAATCGCCAAGGGGAAATTACCAGATGGTATTTCTTTGCAAGGCTCAAAATTACAAGGCACACCAAAATTGCAATTAAAAATCAATGAACAAAAAACCTTTGAATTCACGCTCGAGATTATAGACTCGCGCAATGCCAATAAATTTCAGGATTTGCGTTTAGAAGTGCGTAACTTGCCCGCCCCGAGTCTCGAGTGGAGCATCCCACCGACCCAAGTGCGTGACGAAGTGCGTTTACCTATCATCCTTAAAATCCCTAAGAATGTCCGTTCAATGCGGGTTGCCATTGCCCTGCCAAGCGGAGCAAGTCTAAAACGTCTCGAGCCAAGCGCGGGCAGACCCTTGATGCTTTCCAGACTCGAGGGCAATGTTCTAAGAGTAGATGCAGCCCTATCTGAAGACATTCCCAGCGTTCGCCCTGCTACAGTCTTTTATGTGGTGCTAAGTCTGGCAAAACCCTTGAAACTCGAGGGGAAAATTGGTTTTGAACTCAGAGCTAAGAATATTTTACTGAGTAAAGCCGCCCTCGAGTTACCAAAACCACTCGCCCCAACCACACCTGCCCCTACAACGCCTCCCACAGGAGACAAACCATGAAGCGCCTCCGTCCCCTTTTGCCCTTCGCCTTTTGCCTTTTAACTCTTTTTACCCTTGCCCTTGCCACCACCTACCCAAAACTGTCCCTAGAAACCCAACTCGAGCGAGCCGAAGTGATTGTCCGAGCCACGATTAAAGAAGTCAAACGCGAAGAACGCAATAAGCGCCCGTGGATTGTCTATTTGCTCGAGACCAAACAATACTGGCGTGGCGAAGGTTTACTGCCAAAAACAGCCGAAACCCCAAGTTT
This sequence comes from Deinococcales bacterium, assembly GCA_043777915.1. Classification (GTDB taxonomy): domain Bacteria; phylum Deinococcota; class Deinococci; order Deinococcales; family JAAFIG01; genus JAAFIG01. The sequence goes on along the minus strand of JAYWHB010000797.1, from coordinate 14,747 downwards.
TGCGATTTATGGCTCAGATAAAATCAGACTCGAGGGAGCGCCAAGTTTCAAAGTTGGTTCAGAATGGATTTTTTTACTGTACACCAAGAACTTTGACAGTCCGATTGTTGGTTTTAACCAAGGTGCTTATCAACTCGAAGGCACAACAGTTCTAAGCACTGATGCCAAACCCGTGCAACTCGAGAATAAACCTGTGACTCGAGTTTCGTTTATTGCAGCGCTCGAGAAGATTCTTGGGGTGGTGCGATGAGAGGGCAGAAAGGCGAAAGGCAAAAGGCGAAAGGCGAAAGGATAAAAGATACAGGCGAAAGGCGAAAGATTTTTTCCTTCCTCCTTCCTCTTTCCTCCTTCCTCCTAATCTCCGTCCTCGCCGCCCCATTCACCTTCACTGTCCTTAAAGATGGCGCTCCCGAGAACTTCGAGAAGTTGGTGCGTGAAGCCTTCGCTAAATGGCAAGCTGTGCCGAGTACCACGCTTAAAATAGATACACCGAAAGTGGGGACGGCACTGCAATTTCGTTGGGGTGGCACAGAACCAGAACTGAACCCAGACCTTGCGACCCGCACAATTCTCGAGACCAGTAGCGACGGCAAAGAAAGCATTATGGTCAGCATTAACCCAGACACAACTGACTTAGAGAGTGCCTTACTGCTCGAGACTGGGATTCGCCTTGGTTTACCGCTCGAGCCGATTTGGGATGGTAAACGCAGCATCACCGAAACCGACATCACCTTGTTGCGTCAGCAGTATGCGCCAAACGGCGATTTAACCGCCGATGGCAAAGTGAATATAGATGACTTTGAAGTCTTTGCTAGGGAATTTGGTAAAAGCCAAACGGCGGGCGGAATCAAAGGAGATTTTAACGGCGATGGCAAAGTGGACAATGCCGATTTTGAGATTTTAAGAAGCAATTATGATTTTGGCAAACAACCGGGGATTGAAGAACCCAAACCAGCCGAACCAAAGCCTACTGAACCAACCCCAACCGACCCTAAGCCAGTAGACCCAGCACCAACTGACCCAAATGCACCACCCACAAAGTAGTGTTTGGCTATGAGCTATGAGCTATGTGGTCTTAGACTTTTTTCTCGAGGAAACCAAAGTGACTTAACGTCGGCGTGATTCCATGGCTTGCATGGCTTGGACGGCGGTTGTACCAGATACAGCTTCAATCATTGTGATGCCAGAAATCGCACTGTATACCCAAAGTTGCTCGTCACTGCTGATAAAATAGTCTCGAGATTTGGTGTCTAATATCCAGGTGCTTAATTCACAATTGTCTGGCACATCCACCAGTGCAGATTTGACATGTGGCGAATTTAAGAAAACCATAATTTGCTTGGGCATGACGTAAAACTATCACAACCCAAGCGATAAACCTATTTTCCTTGCCAATTGGGGCGGCGTTTTTCGGTAAATGCCTGCATTCCTTCTTTTTGGTCTTGTGTACCAAACAGCAGCATAAAATTCTGGCGTTCGGTGCTTAAGCCTTGTTGTAAACTCTGCTCAAAAGCTGCATTAACACTGGCTTTGGCTGCCCGAATAGCCAAGGGCGCTCGAGCCGCGATTTGCTTGGCTAAATTTAAGGCATGTTGCAGCAGCACTTCGGGTGGGTAAACACTCGAGACCAAGCCAGCTTTTAAGGCTTCTTCAGCACTGAGCATCCGCGCATTTAAGACCATTTCCATCGCAAGGCTCTTACCAACCGCGTGGGTCAGGCGTTGTGTACCACCCGCTCCGGGGATTATCCCCAAGTTAATTTCGGGTTGTCCAAAACGGGCATTTTCGGCAGCAATAACAATATCGCAAATCATGGCGAGTTCTAAACCACCACCAAGCGCTACACCAGCCACCGCAGCAATTAGGGGCTTAGGGAAAGCTGCGATTTGTAACCAATCGGCATGACGGTTCTGGGTCAGCATTTGTGGTACGCCAATACCGCTCATTTCCGCAATGTCCGCCCCAGCCGCAAAAGCTCGGTCTGAACCAGTTAGCACCACTGCCCGCACAGTTTCGTCGTCAGCAAATTCCTCGAGCGCCGCCGCAATTTCGGAAATCGTGGCGCTGTTTAAGGCATTTAAGACCTTTGGGCGGTTGAGGCGAATAAGACGCACCCCATCAAATGGGGACTCGAGCAGGATATGTTCTGGCATGGACTTGAGTGTAGCGTAAAAAGCAGCAAAGTGGCACTGGGTTCGGATGAGTGACTCGAGTCGGTTTAGACAAACCCAACGGCAATATCAAAGGCTGGCTGTTCGGGACGCAGACTGTCCCAAGGGGCTTCCTCGAAATAGATTTCACGTCCTACCATGCCCATGTGTCCACGTTCACGCATATAAGTAAAAAGTGCATCATAGCCTTGCATCAATTCCGAGCCATCTGCCGAACCTCGAGTCATGACAATAAAGGCTTCATCATGGGCTGGGTCAATTCGGATTCTGACTTCACCAATAGGCTCGAGTGAACCTGTAAATGGTACACATGCTTCGGCAGGACCATCTGAATCTACATCTACCTTGCCGTAATAAATCACAAAAGGCGCTCCGCTCGGTTGTGCGCCAGCCGCAGTTAATAACTCAAATAAGGTCGAATGGGCTTCGGGAATAAACCGCCCAATCTGATCCTGAAAAACATGGCGTTGAATCGAAACAATTTTTTGTTCTGGTACACTGCGGGTCTGAATTGTGAACATAGGTACTCCTTTTGTCTCGAGCGGATTGAGTTTCGCTTCGAGGAACAACACCAAACTACGTTTCTCACGGTTTTGCGCTTCGATTTCACGCCAATACGCATTCAACTCCAAAGCTGCCTTTGAACCATCGAGTTCAAGCACAATCGCAATTTTGTTGAGTGGCATCTCGAGTTGCCGCAACCAAGCAATTAATTGTGCGCGTTGGAATTGATCTGGTGAATAATACCGATAGCTAGACTCAGGATCAATAAAACGCGGCTCGAGCAAACCCAGTGTGTCGTACAGCCGCAATGCCTTCTGAGTCAGTTGCGTATGACGAGCGAACTCGCCTATCGTTAGGTCGTTGGTTGAACGTGTCTCGTTCATGGACTTATCTTGCAGCTTGACCAAGGGTCAAAGTCAAGCGGGTTTATTCCTCATCGTTGGCTGCTTGGAGTTTTTGAATCACACTAACATCCTCGAGCGTGCTGGTGTCGCCGCTCATGGCTTGCCCACTGGCAATTTGGCGCAATAACCGCCGCATGATTTTACCACTTCGGGTTTTGGGCAGCGAATCGGTAAATTTTATTTCGTCGGGTCGGGCGATAGCCCCAATTTCTTTGCTGACATGGGCGCGAAGTTCTTCAGCAGTGGCGGTTTTACCTGTTTTTAGGGTCACAAAAGCAATAATTCCTTCGCCTTTAATTGGGTCTGGTCTGCCGACCACAGCACTTTCGGCAACACTCGGGTGAGAGACCAAGGCGCTTTCGACTTCCATTGTCCCTAAGCGGTGTCCAGAAACATTCAGCACATCGTCTATGCGTCCGACAATCGTGAAATAGCCATCTTCGTCGCGCCGTGCGCCGTCACCAGCAAAGTACATGTTGGGGATTTCGCCGTAATACTGGCGTTTGAAACGTTCATCGTCGCCGTAGACGGTTCTGAGCATACTCGGAAATGGCTTACGAATAACGAGGAATCCACCTTCGTTTGCACCAAGTTCATTGCCTTCTTTGTCCACAATCGCAGCATCCACGCCAAACATCGGTAATCCAGCACTGCCCGGTTTGGTGTCGTGTGCGCCCGGAATGGTGGTAATCATCATGCTGCCCGTTTCGGTTTGCCACCATGTATCAATAATCGGGAGTTTTTCTTTGCCAATCACACGGTGATACCAAAGCCATGCCTCGGGGTTGATGGGTTCGCCGACTGTACCCAACAAACGCAAGGAGGACAGGTCAAAGCGGTTTGGGTGTTCGTCGCCGCTTCGCATAAAACTACGAATTGCAGTTGGGGCAGTGTATAAAATCGTGGCTTGGTGCTTTTCGATGATTTCCCATAATCGTCCAGCATGTGGATAATTCGGTGCGCCTTCAAAAATCAGGCTTGTTCCCGCATTGGCAAGAATCCCGTAAACCACATAGCTATGTCCAGTTATCCAGCCAATATCGGCGGTGCAAAAATAAATGTCGGTAGCGCGTAAATCAAAAACATACTTAGCGGTCAGGTACGTGCCGACCATATAACCACCAGTGGTGTGCAGTACCCCTTTGGGTTTACCGGTGCTGCCAGAAGTGTACAAAATAAACAATGGGTGTTCGGCATCAAGCGGGGTTGCCTCGCAGTCACTCGAGGCGTTTTCCATCAGGTCATGATACCAGTGGTCTCGAGCCGTCCATGTAATCTCGTGAGCCGTGCGCCGTACCACCACCACATGTTGAATCCCCGGTGCATTCTCGAGGGCTTCGTCTACGTTTTGCTTGAGTGGCACAATTGCGCCGCGGCGGTAACTGCCATCGGCGGTTATCAGCAGCGTCGAGCCGCAATCGTTAATGCGGTCTGCCAGAGCGCCAGCGCTAAAGCCACCAAAAACCACACTATGGGTCGCACCAACTCGAGTACACGCCAACATTGCCACGACCGCTTCAACAATCATCGGTAAGTAAATCGTGATTCGGTCTCCAGCTTTGACCCCAAGGTTCTTAAGCACATTGGCAAATTTGCAGACTTCGGTGTGCAGTTCTAAATAGGTCAGTTTGCGAACATCGCCCGGTTCGCCTTCCCAGACCAGCGCAATTTTATCCGCGTTTTTCTCGAGATGGCGGTCTAAACAGTTATAACTGAGATTGGTTTTGCCACCCACAAACCACTGGGCATGAGGTTCATTCCACTCGAGAACTTTAGTCCACGGTTCAAACCAATGCAGTTGCCCAGCAATGCCAGCCCAAAAATCCTCGGGGTTATCTAGGCTGTGCTTGTACATGCTCCTAAACTGCTCGAGCGAAAGGTTGCCAGCAAAGTCGCTTGGTGGTGCAAAACGGCGGGTTTCGTGCAGTACAGATTCAATGTGATTTTCTGACATGAAAAACTCCTTTAAGGTGATGTCCTCGAGTTTAACCGATTTCATACAAAATACGCCATTTTTAAGATGCTTACCCAAGCGTGGACTCGAGAAGTCTGGCAGAGGTGGTCAGCGCACCATTCACAAGTGGCAAGTTGGTTTGAAAAGTACGTCCTCAGTGAGCAGTTTTAAGAGAACAAGCCCAAAAGAATCTCAAGAAACTGGCTTTACACTTCACTTCCTTCATCCAATTCGTTCTTGAATTGCGTATACCTTTTAATGATGTTCTCTTTTCAGGCTTTTACACCGTATACTTGGCACATGGCAAATCTGCCTCCAGATACCGATTCCAGTACAGATGAGTTCTTGTTGGCACAAGTGGCACTTGGTAATGAAGTGGCTTTGACGACACTTTATCAGCGTTTTTCAAAACGGGTTCATTCTTTGGCACGGCGAATTTTAGGCAGTCAATCGGAAGCCGATGATGTCACCCAAGAGGTTTTTGTCAAGCTCTGGGAAAAAGCGAATGTTTTTTTTGAACAACGCGGCAGTGCGGCTGCATGGCTGATGACAATTGCCCACCATGCCAGCATAGATGCACTTCGTCGTCGTAATGCTCGGCGCATAGACACAGCAGAAGAAGATTTAGGACGGTTTTTTCTTGAGCCAAGCCATGACCCACTTGAACAAGCGATGTTGTCTCGGGCTTTGACGGTACTGAGCAGTGGTGAGCGTCAACTGATTGAACTCGCCTTCTTTGCAGGTTTTAGCCATTCCCAAATTGCCAAAAAAACCGAGTTACCTTTGGGGACAATTAAATCGCGTTTGCGCTTAGGACTCGAGAAATTAGCCAAGGCACTTGGCGCGAGCGAAGCCAATTTACTGCAAGCCCAGACTGACTCGAAGATGGTGGAATCATGATTGCGCCTTTGCCACTAAACGAAGCTGCCAGACTCGAGGCACTGTATCGGTACGGCATTCTAGACACCCCGCCTGAACATATTTTCGATGCCTTAGCCGCCGAAGTTGCGGCTGCCTTAGATGCACCGATTGCAATTATTGGCTTTATAGACCAAACACGGCACTGGTTCAAAGCCAAATTCGGTACTCAAGTCACGGTCAACACGAGGGACTGGGCAACCTGCGCCCATACAATTTACCAAGCAACCCCGTTAATCACCCCAGATGTTCGGCTCGAGCCACGTTTTGCCGAAATGCCACCACTTGGGCAATCAGGGATTCTGGCATATGCTGGCGCACCAATTCTTAACGCTGAAGGTTGTGCGGTTGGAACAGTCTGTGTCTTTGACCAAAAAACCCGTCCTTTTACTGAATTTCAAATCCAACAACTCGAGCAATTTGCAGCGCAGGTGTTGCAAATGCTGGAAACCCGTGTGCGCCTTGAAGAATCGGTGGGTATCGAAATCGTTTCGCAATTTGTACCGTTAAGTCAGCCCAAGGCAGAACTAGAGAATAAAATCCTTGCACGGGTTCGGCAACAAGTTCGGACGGCTGAGGCTCGACTTGAACGGCTTAGTTCGGGGCAGATGCGGCTGCATATAAATACTGTTAAACCCGAAACCATGCACTGGCAAATCTGGAGTATGAATCCGTTTGAAGCTGCCCCTCGTCCGATACAAAGTTTTGAATCTCTCAGTACCGATTTTTTTGTACCCGAACAAGCCCGTGTCATCATGGTTTCCCTCGAGCCAATCGGAGTAAACCCAGTTTATCCAACCAAGGTGATGGCAGTTTTAGCCCTCGAGTTGCAGCAGAATTGAATCTGCTTGTAGCACCGCATTTGGCTCTAAATCTCGGCGCAACACAGCTAAGGCGGTAAAAGCATCTTTCTCTTGGACAACTGTCCCCATTTGTCCTACTTCTCGTGAACCAAGCAGCACTTTTGTACCTCGAGCCACAGCGTTATGTAAATGCACTTGGCGCAGTTGGTAACGTGGGTTGCCCCGAGCCTCGAGCCGCGCCATAATTTCCTGCCCGATATAACAACCTTTTTGATAAGAAACAGCCGTCTCTAAACCGCACTCTTGTGGCAATAAACCAAGAAAAGCATCCAAATGGGCATTAGGTAGCCCCGCTTTGACTCGAGCCAATTCTGGGTTCTCGAGTGGTCGGGCATTCAATTCTGGAATTTCTGAGGCGGCAAAAAGCACATCTGTGCCAAGCCCAAAACCACGATTTTTCGTCCAGCGTAAAGCGCCCGTCTCGAGTTTGCCAATAACGTGCCACAAAGACCATTCGGTTGTGACCACACTGATTTGCACATCATCAAAAATAATATAGCGCTTAAACCGTTCAAATAAGGCTGTCTCGAGTCCAGCTTGACAAAGCACCAACAGGTCATCTGCTCGACGCAACACTTCTATATCAAATTCAATTTGTCCTTTGGCATTTAAGATCAAAGCGCGGCAAGCCGCACCAATGGCTAAGCCACGCACATCATTGCTGCATTGACCATGCAAAAAAGGAATTCTGTCCGAACCCATTAAACAAAGCACGCCCGTCTCGAGTTTGACAATAGACTTCATGCCCTCGAGTTTAACCCTAGACCATTCGGCTGTCTGTCCTCTGGGATTCTTGATAGGCTGTATTTATGAACGTCTCTTTTTTGGGCTTAGGCTTAATGGGTTATCCAATGGCTGGACATTTAGCCAAGTCCTTTGCAACCACCGTTTGGACTCGTAACTTCGAGAAAGCTGAGCGTCACAGCCATGAATTCGGCTCGAGTTTAGCGCAATTGCCAGAAGATACTGCCCAAGCCGATGTACTTTTTACCTGCTTTCCAACCAGTAAAGAAGTCTTAGAAATTGCTCCACGCCTACTAGAACGAGCCAAAAGCGGTTTAATTTGGGTTGACTGCACCAGTGGCGACCCAAGCAGTGCCAGAACCTTAGCGGCGATGCTCGAGACAAAGCAAATGCACTTTTTGGATGCCCCAGTTTCGGGTGGGGTCAAAGGCGCAATAAATGGGCAACTGACCACAATGATTGGTGGCTCTGCCGATGCCGTTGAGATTGCCCGTCCCGCCCTCGAGACTTTCGCTACAAAAATTGTTCATGTTGGCGGCAGTGGCGCAGGAATGGCAGTCAAAGCCGCTAATCAAGCCCTTTTGGGGGTGAACATTCTGGCACTGACCGAAGTGCTGCTTGGACTCGAGAAACAAGGTGTTCCAAGTCGGGCTGCACTTGAAGTCATCAACGCATCAAGCGGGCGCAGTAATGTTTCACAGAATTTATTCCCAGAACGGGTTCTCGGCAGGGCATTCCCCAATACCTTTGCACTTGCGCTGATGACCAAAGATGTTCGGATTGCCGCCCAAAGTTTACGTGAACAGGGCATCCCCGCGCCAATTGTGGCATTGACCGAAAATCTGCTTGAGATTGCTTTACGCCAGCTTGGGGATGTTGACCATGTGGCGGCGGCGCAGATGCTCGAGGCTTGGAGTGGTATGGAATTGGGGCGCGAATGATTCCTCCGACTGAACTTTTAACCGCTATTCCCAACGCTCTTTCTAACCTTGATTTAAGTGCTTTTGGGTTGCAAAGCAGTGGGAAGGTACGCGAAATGGTCTCGCTTGGTGACGCACGACGTTTACTTGTTACCACTGACCGAATCAGTGCTTTTGATGTGGTGCTGGGAGTGATTCCGTATAAAGGGCAGGTCTTAAATCAATTGTCGGCGTGGTGGTTTGAACAAACCAAAGACATTGTGGCAAATCATCTGCTGGCAATTCCAGACGAAAATGCTGTCATTGCCAAAGAAGCTAAACCCTTACCAATAGAGGTCGTGGTGCGTGGCTACATTACAGGTGTGACCAAAACCAGTCTTTGGACTCATTATCAACAAGGAACTCGAGATGCTTACGGCATTGTCCTGCCAGACGGCTTAGAAAAAAATGATGCCCTGCCCAAAGCAATTATCACCCCGACCACCAAAGCCGAACTGGGTGGACATGACGAACAAATTACTCGAGAACAAATCCTAAGTCGTGGTTTAGTGTCTCCTGAACTCTGGGAAAAAGTCGAAACCGCCGCCCTAGGCTTATTTGCTCGAGGGCAAGAATTGGCAGCTAAACAAGGTTTACTCTTGGTGGACACCAAATACGAATTTGGTACAATCAACGACGAACTGATTTTAATAGACGAGATTCACACCCCAGACTCGAGTCGTTACTGGACAAAAAGCAGTTACCAAGCCGATAAAACCAAGCCATACAGCATAGATAAAGAATTTTTGCGCCTCTGGTTTACCCAGCGCAACTACAACGGCAGTGGCACACCACCAATCATGCCCGAAGATTTTATTGCCGAAGTCGCAGGGCGTTATATCAGTGCTTATGAACAAATCACGGGTTTAACTTTTGTGGCAGGTTCTCAACCAGCCGCTCCACGAATCCTAGCCGCGATTAAAACCTATCTCGGCGCGGGTTGAATAAACCCCAAATGGTGGTGATGATGACCAACGCCAAACCGGCAATACCTGTGTACAGCAAAGGATTCATCCCAAGTTTTGGCTCATTAAGCGGCGGAACTTCTCGAGTTGCCCAGAGTAAAATCTGGCGATTCTCGAAGAGAATATCCAAAGCACTTGGGGCATTCTCGAGCGGCGAAACCAGTTTTAAGGGCGAAGCCTCAAATTGCGGATTCGCAATGCCATTAGGCGTTAAACTGTCGTACAAACTGGTGATTGCGTAATAGGTAAATTCTGCCACGGGAATATCGGTCTTAATCACAATACTCGAGCCTTCAACCAGCACTTTGGCGGTGCGGTTAGCGGGCAATTGAACCAAATCGGCGCTTTTATCGCGCTTGATGGTCACTGCCCAAGGACTAGCCCGAATCCAATAATACCAACCACTATTGCCCCTTGTCGAAAAACCACTGCCTCCAAGGTCAGAGTTGCCTCCGCGCCCAGTGCCAATAAACACATCAATCACAGGGTTAGAAAATCCATTCGGGGCTTTGTCTGGGTTCTGCACCCGCCCCATATTGAGTTTTAACTCGAGTCGTCCGTTGGTGTCCAAAGCCGTAAAGGTGCGAATATCCACCTGAGAGACATCACGTTTTGCCACTGGCAAGGTATACGCACCGTCTCCCAAAGCGTCATTGGCGGGGTCGGAAACACTAAATAAAATAGCACTGGCTGCAAGGACACTCAAGAGCATTGGCGCGAAGTATAACTGTCTGCCATGAGGAAAATTAAGGGGCTTTAGGTAGTTAGAGCCTCCAAAAAGTCCATATTTTTAGAAAAATTGCGGTTTATTGGATGATCAGAAAAACAGGGAGACCACAAGAGTCTCCCCTACAGGACAATGTTTTTATGTAGGGGAGGGGCTTGTCCCCTCCCTGTTTTGAGAATGATATTTCATTCTTTCGGAGGCTCTATACGCAGAACCTCATCTTTAGGTTTTAAGCGAATTGGGCTTTGTTTACTTGGGTCACGCCCAGTCACATCGGCAAAAAAACCTTTGATTGCTTCAAAATCGGCTTCTAAATCACCAGTTGGCGTAAAATACGCACCAATCCCGATTTCTTTGCGTTTCCAATCCATGTACGCCAAAGCAAGCGGCACTTTTGCCTCGAGTGCAATATAATAAAATCCGCTCCTCCAATACTCGGCTTTGCCGCGTGTACCTTCGGCAGCAATGATTAAAAATAACTCGTCTCGAGCGTTAAAAATTGCTGCAACTTTCTGCACAAAATTTGTACTTTTATCGCGGTCCACGGCGATTCCACCAAGCGCGGTCATAATCGGTTTCATAATGCCCTTAAATATTTGGGCTTTACCGACAAAGCTACCGCGAATTCCGGTACTCCAAATCCAAGCGATGGCTGGGAAAAAATCCCAATCGCTGGTGTGCGGATAACCAACCACCACATATTTTTTTCCGGTTGGTGGCAAAAGAACGGCTTTCCAGCCAAATAAACCCATCAGCCAAGAAAAAAAGGCTTGACTGGCAGTGGTCGGGACATGGGCTTTAGACATGAGGCGCAGTCTAACAAAAATTGTTTGTGTAGACGTTAAAATAAGCTCATGCAACCTTTTCAAGTTATTCCTCAATACCACCCTCGAGTCTGGGGCGGGCAGCGTTTACAAGCCGCCCCCGCAAATGCAATCCCCATTGGGGAAGCATGGGTTATTCACGAACATAACCTCGTGCAAGGCGGAGAATTGGCTGGGCAGACGCTCGAGCAAGTAGCATTGCAATTTGGCACGAACTTACTGGGTACAAACTATTCAGGCAAAAGATTCCCACTTTTAATCAAACTTCTTGATTGTGCCGATTGGCTCTCAATACAAGTGCATCCCAACGACACCCAAGCGCTACAACTCGAGGGGGCTGGTCAGCTTGGCAAAACCGAGGCTTGGCATTTACTCGAGGTCGAAACAGGCGCAGAACTGATTTGTGGGGTCAAAACAGGGGTCTCTCCTACTCAACTCGAGGCAGCCATTCGTGGCGGTACAGTGCGTGATGTCGCCCAGTACCAAAAGGTTCTGAGAGGTGACACAATTCTGATGCCCGCCGGAACAATGCACGCCCTTGGACCCGGAATGCTTTTGTACGAAGTCCAACAAACCTCAGACATCACTTACCGCGTTTATGACTGGGATAGACCCGCCAGTGCAGGTAGGGCTTTGCACATCGAGCAATCTGTAGCCGTGACCACCACCGAGACAGCCAGCATCACCCCACAACTCGAGACTGGAATTCTGACCCAATGCCCATACTTTACCCTTGAGAAAATAAACGGTGACACCACCACCACCCCTGACGGCTCGAGCTTTCATGCCATTACCATCATCACAGGACAAGCCATACTCGAGAGCGCAGGGCAGATATGGGAACTCAATCGTTTTGATTCGGTGATTATTCCAGCAATAAGCGCCACATACAGCCTAACTGGGAATTTTGAAGGCTTACGCTCGAGTTTACCAAGGCTATAAGCATAATAGCGTTGGTAAATAGGAACTCGCTTAGCCTATATTTTCTTTATGATTCAAAATCTCGAGCCGCACTTGGCTGTTCCAACTGCCGAACTCTTAAAAGCTGCCATTCTCGAGAGTCCGTTTTATTCTGACTGGGCAAAATCCGAAGAAATGGCTGGCTTAAGTGCCGATAAGTTACTGACCATACCAAAAGAAGATGTACTGATTTTTCTCGAGAATGACGTTGTGTTAGGTGTTCTCGTCTCGAGTCACCAAGAAGCTGGTTTATTGTGGTTGTCTTGGTGTGTGGTCTCCCCTTCGGCTCGGGGGCGCGGCATTGCTGGAATGTTAATCGAGGCATTTCATGATTCTGCTAAGGCTCGAGGGCTGCATAAAACTTGGTGTGATTCGAGGGTTGGCAATCTTGCCAGTGCCAGAATGCTCGAGAAAGCGGGTTATCAGGTCGTGGCGACCCTTAAAAAACATTGGTATGGCTTGGATTTCCTGATTTGGGAACGATTAGTGGATTCTTGAGGTAAACTGCTTCTCATGACTGCCCCTAGGCAAATGCGCCGAACCCCGCAAGCTATTTTTTCTCGAGCCAGTTTGTATTTTGTGCTTATTGTGGGGAGTCTACTGATGGCGTTTCCTTTTTTATGGATGATTGTCACCAGTTTTCAAAGTCCGCAAGAAAGTCTGCAAGCCACACCCGTCTGGTTTCCACAGCGTTTGCATGTGGCTAATTGGAGCGCTGCACAAAGCCTTGGTTCACTTGGCGGAGATGCCACTTGGGGCGGGATTGCGGCTAAAAAAGAAATTCGGCTCGAGGTGCAAACAACGGGGGCTGGGCAACTGTTAGCCGAAGTGCCGTCAGATTCACGCAGCAACACCAATTCGTTTTTATTTGGCTCGAGCAATGCCGAAAACACCGACCCGCGAAAAGTCAGCGTGGCAAGTCTCAAACCGGGGTTTTGGTCGGTGCGAATCGCAAACACCTCGGATGCCCTCGAATTAAAAGTCCCACTTAAAATCAGTTTGCCAGACGGCATGACCTTGGTCTCGAGTACCCTGCCGCCAGACCGCAATTCGAGAAATGACACGGGCGCGGTGTACGATTGGAGCAATGTTGCACCCGGACTGCTTGGTTATATCCTAGAAAATTATCGTGATGCACTGCGGGTCGCACCGTTCGGTCAGTATTTTCTCAACAGTGTGATCAATTCGGTCGCCCAAGTGTTGCTGGGTATGGTGGTGGTGACTTTGGCAGCTTTTGCTTTTGCTAAAATCCCATTTTGGGGCAGTAATGTGGTTTTTGCGGCGATTCTCTCGAGCTTGGTGATTCCCGGCGAGATGCTGCTCGTCCCAAATTTTGTAACCGTTTTTAAGCTCGGGTGGCTCGATTCTTATGCGGGTATTGTTGTGCCGTGGATTGCCAGTGTTTTTGGAATTTTTTTACTGCGCCAATTTTTCCTAAGCCTGCCAAACGAACTTTTTGAAGCCGCCCGAATTGATGGTGCGGGGTACGGCACACAACTGACCAAAGTGGCGTTGCCCTTGGCTGTCCCCGGACTGGTGACCTTTGGAATTTTTAGTTTTCTAGGGTCTTGGAATGCGCTGCTCTGGCCCATCATCGTCACCAGCAAAACCGAAATGCGAACCCTCCAAGTTGGTTTGCAGAGCTTTATTGGTGAGGCGGGCAGCAATTATGGGCAGTTAATGGCAGCCAGTATTCTGGTGATTACCCCAATTATTGTTGGGTTTTTGGTGGCACAAAAGCAATTTATTGCTGGAGTTGCCAGAAGTGGCTTAAAATAGATTACATATTACACATCAAGCGTGGGCAGTCCTTTTTTTAAGGCTTTTTTTTGCAATAAATGAGTAATCTCAGCTAATACGAATCCGCACCCGAGAAAAAAGGAAGCCATTGTATGGTGCAATCTTCCTTCCGAGTCTTGGGTGAATACTACTTCATAAAAGGACTTATTATCAAGCAGGAAACCTCTATAAGTCAAAAAAAGTGTTATTATAAAAGAAGCAATTACCATGCCTACCGAAGACATTCGAGGGTTTTTAGAGGTATTAAACTTTCGACCATAAATTAATAAAAGACCTACTGTGAAAGAAAAAGGTAAGCTGGTTACCGGGTTTGAGATAAGACTACCAATAAAATGAATAATCTGCATATAAATCCCCTTTTCTCATGTTAAATGGCTATGCTAGAGTTCTACGATATAAAACTCTAGCATAGCTAGTACCTTAGTACCTTGACTGCCTAGCACCCAAGACTAGAAGATTTGAGTGGCAAAATGAAAGTCAATGTACCTTTTAAGCTATTTTTTTGGACAATCTTTAGCGTAGGCTGTTTGCGCTCGGTTGAGACGACGTAATGCTGTCCTATATGAGTTTGCCGCAGCGTCCACGGCAATAGTAGCTGCAATACAAGCAGCATCCATAACTGGATTCAAAAAAAGTTCCAGAGTAGCCCCAATACAAGCAGCAAAACCAACAATACCAGCAGCATCGTAATTGTATCTTGCATTTTTTTCGTCTTCTTTTGCATCGGCTACAGTCTGTGCTAATGCTTTACAATTGGCATTACCAAACAAAATCGGGTCACTTGATGCAGGTGTATCAGGTAATGGGGAGACCTTACCATCGGGATCTATTACTTGTGGGGGAAATTTAGGGAAATCTGGTTCTTGTGTATTTGGAACAGGCGGTGGACATGGCGGCAGGGGATTAACAACTAAAGCACTTGTTGTCAAAGCACAAGGATTGACAACAAGTGCG
>JAYWHB010000796.1:0-5635 GCA_043777915.1 Deinococcales bacterium | reverse complement strand
CTAAGCGACGGAAACGTTTGAAAGCGTTGTTGGATGATAATTACTTGTTATCGCTACTTGGCTTGGCAGGCAAGGCATAGTTGGTGCGTTTGCCCTAGCCTTACCAGAGTTTATGACGACTGGCTGTTGGTTATATGTTGCGGTTTGAACAAGCCAATCAAATGGACGTTTTCCCTGAATAAATTATTTACTGCTCGAGTACCACATGTAATTTAAGGCACAACATTGGCATTACCAGCCGTTCCATTGAAGGATTGGGCTGTACTGCACGGAGGGGGTCCGCCAGCAAAACCACCACTTCCAGCGTTGACTGTATTTGAAATAATATTGGTGTTATTTGTGAATGCAACCGTTGAGAAAACACCGCCACCAGAGGCATTTCCGCCATTCCCACCAGCGCCGGCTGGCATGATGCAAATTATCATCGGTGGGGCTGGTGGCGGCATTTGTATTTGCGTAAATGACCCCATACCCCCAGTCCCACCATTTCCGCCCGTGGCAACATTTGTGTTTATTTGACTCGAGCCAATACTCAGTGTGCCTTGGTTATAAATTGCGCCGCCGTTGGCATTGCCGCCAGACTCGCCTGGTGCTGGAAATCCTGGCAGTGCGGGTGTTCCACCTGCTCCGGATACAGTGTTTGATTTTAATTCGCTGTAAGTAATGTTCAGCACACCAGAACTCGAGTTATAAATTGCGCCGCCTTTGGCATCGGCGTTTAGGTTGGGGGTCATTGGAAGTCCAAACCCACCATCGAAACGATTGTTATTGATTTTCATTCCGTTTAGATTTAATGTTCCAGCGCTTACAATTGCATCTCCGCCAACATTTGTTATGTCTGCGGTTTTCCTGCCACCAGAAATTGTAAAACCGTGTAAGCCAACGGTGAAACTACTGGTTACTTCAAAAACTCGAGTGGTGTTGTTACCGCTCAGAACCACGTTGTTGCCACCATAAATGCTTAGGTTCTTCGCAATTGTAATTTGACTGCTTAAAGTCAGATTGTTCTGTAGGCAAATACCCGTGTCTGGCAAAGCACCAGCAATCGTATCGCGCAGTGAACCCGCGCCACTATCGCTACTCGAGGTCACGGTACTGGCAATACTCGGGGTGTTGAACGCATAAATTGGGTTGTCTATGCCTGTCCCACCGACCTTACCAGCAATTCGTAATTGATTGATAAAGTTTAGGCTTGTGCCTGTGCCAGTGGTTGTACCACAGGCTTGACCTCCGGGTATGGTCACGAAGCGAAGATTGGTTAAGCCTGTTTGCCCTGCAATTGTTCCAGCCAGTTGTTCTTCTTGGGTTTGAACCATATCGGTGCTGCTCGAGGTTCTTAAACTAAACGTGGCAGAGAACGAATACGATACGCTGGCATCCTTGGGAATTTGATACGAAATAGTGACTGTGCCTGTTTTGCCTACGCCAATGGTTCGTGGATTGCTGTCCGAATCGGTGTCACCACTGCGTTGCTGCACCAAGTACCCATAAGCCAGTAAGTAATCGTTTGGACTTAAAACACCACTGGCATCTGACTGTGCAGTAACCACGTCTGATTCGCTGAACAATTGTAAATCGGCGGCACTCGAGTCAACCGTTAAAGTATTGGTCATGCCATGCTTAGGAAATACACTGGTTGCGTTTAGCGTCGGTTGACCCGCAAAATCGGTAATGCTTTTTAAGGCGCTCCCTTGGACATTACCGGCTTTGTTATAGGCATGAAAAATCAGGTTGGTGAGTATGCCACCTGAATTATTGGCAATCCGAAAACCCCGCCGAATAAAGCGAGTATTAAAAACCACGTCATCATTGACCGCAGCAAGGGCAAGCGGAACGAACGAAATTTGAGTATCAGCAACGGCAACTTGGGTATTTAGGGCAGAATCACCAAATGGCAACGCGAGTAACCCAAGTGTTTGAGGTTGAATTGTGGGCGCACCGATTTGACAGGCAAGTAGCACACTGGTCAGAATGGGTAAAATCAAGAAAAACTTTTTCATTTCTTCTCCTTTTGGGTAGGCACGAATGCCACCGTAATCACCACCACAAAATACTCGAGCCTAGAATTGACGTGATTTGACCGACGTTCAGCATGGCTCGTAACGCATAGGTTTGTCCGTTTGGTTGAGTGCAAACCTCGAGTTGACTGGGTATTGACGTGATAAATCCAGTATTCAGGGATTAAATTTCGGGCATAAGCCTCGAGTTTGGTGCTTTGGTCGTAATCAAGGGTTGAATTACTCATTTCAACCACCAGAAGCGCATCGCTTGAGTTTGCTGTACGGGTTTTGTATTGTAATTTTGGGAGTTTTAGAAGCGCAATATCGGGGAGTACAAAATCTGGTGGGGGTGACTCGAGAACAAGCGGAAGTTGCACCCGAATTACGGTTTGCTCGACCAGATGAGCGTAAAAGATGTCGGTCAGGTTCTGAATGGCGTAAACATGGTCATCGGATTGAAGTCCTTTCACAAGTATTTCTCCGTTCAGCAATTCGACTTTTTTATTCCCAAAATGCCCGTTGTCACTTAAGGCTTCAAACATTTCAAAACTAAATTTGAAGCGCTCTGGCTCTAAAATTGGATTGAAGCGTTCGGTCAGCATGGCTATAGTCTAGCGCAATTTTGCGTTATTGTTAGCCATATGTTTTTACGCATCCCTTGGCTTGTGCCACTTTTAATTGTATTGATTGGCGCGGCTGTCTTGATTTTTTTTCAAGCTGCACCACAAAAAGAAGAACCCCCAATTCCAACCGTCAACAAAAAAGCCAAAGGTTTTTTGGTCTTAAAAGGCGCATTCGTGATTATTGGTAAATCCCCAGATGGTGACAGTGTTCGTTTTAAACCAGATAATCAGAATTTACTGTTTCAACTGAAAAACCCAAGCCGAATAAAAGTGTCTGCCGATGGCAGTGTGCAACTTCGTTTTGAAGCGATAGACGCACCAGAACTGCATTACGGGAGTCTCGAGCAACCGCTTGGCGCAAAGTCCCGAGATGTGCTGCTGCAAGAAATGGGTTTTAAGAATGTTGTTCTCGAGAACCGCATGGTGCGTGCCAGTACCCCCAAAGAAATTCGTGGGCTGATTTTATCGCAAGCCGCCGAAGGCAACGGGCGACCGATTAGTTATGCTGTGGTTGGACAATTTGCAAGTTCCTTTGAGGATGGCTCGAGGGTTGAGGTCACGGATGCAGTGCTTGAAAAAACCTTAAACAGCACCATGCTTAAAAATGGTATGGCGTACTATACGGTTTACTCGAGTACCCCGCCAAACCAGCGCGATTACTTAAAAAGCATTAGTGCCAAGGCTCGAGCCGTTAAGCGTGGCGTTTGGGCATTGGACAGGAGCGCAGGGTTTGTATTGCAAAAACAAAGCGATATTGACGTGGGTGGGCAGCTTATTTTGCCTAAGTTTTTTCGCAGAGCATCGGATTATTTGGATGCAAAACGCAAAAAAGAATTTAAGGGCAACATCAAAGCGTGGCTCGAGTGGACAAAAAGCAGTGGCAAATCCGAGAACGACCTTGTGCAAATTGGTGATACTAAAAAATCGCTGTCGGATTGGCTCGAGGTGCGTGGCGGCAATATAGGTTTTATGGGCGATTTGCTCGAGGCAGTGTTTATCGAAAAGTAATTTGCATTTTTATGCAAATTTATGTATAAATACGCGGCGCTTGAGGTGAAAAGTGGAAATACCGATTGAACTTTTAGAACGAATCCGACTTGCTTTCCAAAGAGGTAATTACAACATTACCAACCATGCTTATGCACGTATGCAGCAGCGTGACATCACACCACACGAAATTCGCTCATTGGTTCTCGAGGGGCAAGCCATCGAAGCTCGAGAAGAGACCGATGTAACTCAAAAGAGTATGGTTGTCTTGTTCTCAGGGAGGACAAAACTAGCTCGAGCGCTGCATGTTGTGGTGGCTGAAGTAGAACGCAATAAACAACCCCATTTGGTGGTGACGGTGTATGAGCCAGGACTTGACCAATGGGATTCTGGGTTTACAATGAGACAAGGAGGTAAGGCATGAAACCCGAAGATATTGAAGGTTTTGAAATTGAGTATCGTGATTATACTTTTTATCGTCATGACCGTTTGGCTATCGTTGAACAAGTGCCATATTTACGTGACCCAATGACCGATGAATTGTACTTACACGCTTCTGTTGCCGAGCGCCTTTGGGACTTAACACATAACGATTATGCTCCAAATCGTCAAGTTTTAACCGATATGATTACTTTTGTTGAAAGTGAGTTAAAAAATGCTTAAACGTGAACGGGCAGTCTTAGCCCTCGAGGATGGAACAGTTTACCGTGGCTACGCAGCAGGTAAACGCGGCGAAACGATTGGTGAAGTGGTTTTTAATACCAGCATGACTGGCTACCAAGAAATCATGACCGACCCTTCTTATAACGGTCAGATTGTCTGTATGACCTATCCGCACATTGGGAATTACGGCATTACGGTCTATGATATGGAAAGCAACAAACCCTATGTGCGTGGTTTTATTGCCCGAGAATTTACCAAGCACCACAGCAATTTTAGAGCCACCGATGCTTTGGAGAGCTTCACCAAACAGCATGGGGTAGTGAGTATCGAAGGCATAGACACAAGGGCTTTGGTGCGTCGTTTACGTGAAGGCGGCGTGGTTAAAGGCGTGGTTTCGCATCGTTCGTACACCCACCCCGAAGACCCATTTGGTGAATTTAGCCCAGAAGAAGAATCGCGCTTGGTGGCTCGAGCCAAATTTCATGATGATATTGATGGGCGCGATATGATGCCCGAAGTCACGACCCAAATTCCGTATGTTTATCCAACGCTCGAGAAGGGCAAGCGAATTGTCTTTATGGACTTTGGAATTAAGCACATGATTATTAAAAAACTTGCGGGTATCGGGGCAGAAGTGATTGTTGTTCCAGCCAGTACCACCCCAGCCGCGATTATGGCACTGCATCCGCAAGGCTTATTTTTAAGCAACGGTCCCGGCGACCCAAGCGCCCCAGCCTATACCCACGATACGGCTTGGAAATTACTTGGTTTACTGCCAACCTTTGGGATTTGCCTCGGGCATCAGATTCTTGGACTTGCTGTGGGTGGCAAGACTTTTAAGATGAAATATGGGCATCGGGGTGGGAATCAACCGGTCAAGAACCTGATTAACGGTAAAGTCGAAATCACCAGTCAAAATCACGGTTACGCTGTAGATGCCGAAACTGTCAAAGACCATTTTATGACCACCCATATTAACTTAAACGACAATTCGCTCGAGGGTATGGCGCACTTACGCTACCCAGTTTTTAGTGTCCAGTACCACCCAGAAGCCAGCCCGGGTCCACACGATAGCTTCTACTTGTTCCAGCGTTTTATCGAAGAGGTCAATGTTTTTAGTGGCTCGAGTGGGCAACCTGTCGAGAAATCTGCCAGTGGGTTATTTGGAATCTAACGCCAATTCTCGAGTTCGCGTTTAGCGCGTTCAAATTGTCTTCGTTCGGCTGCATCACTCACTTCAAGTTTAACTGCTGTCTCGAGTTCTCGTTTCGCCCGTTCACGGTACTTTTGTTTATCCAGCACCAAAAATGCCAATGCCGTTTCGACCCGCACCAAAATGCGTTTTGGTGCGGTTTTTATGGC
>JAYWHB010000795.1:0-5637 GCA_043777915.1 Deinococcales bacterium | reverse complement strand
ATTTCTGGTGGTAAGGCTGCAAAACTCGAGAAGGTTGAGCGATTCAGACCGGGATTAAAAGCCATACTTGATTATAAAGTTAGAAAATAAAATTTGAGTCAACACGTCAAAAAGCGTATTGCAATTATTTGGTTTCATGTTCCATAATCTAAACAGCGCAAAACCGTTGCGTTCAGTCTGCGAACAGGGCAAAGCCCACGGCTTTAGTTAAAATTAAAAACCCACTTTCTAGCCCTATGTAGACACGGGCAAATTTGAAAGGGGTCTTATGCCAAAATTACCAAGCAAAGCCAATTTAGGACACTTAAAAAATCAAGCCAAAGCCAAGCAACAACGCGAAGAAATCACACTGACACAAGCACAATTCGCCTTGGCTCGCGCTTACGGCTTCCCAAGTTGGACTCGCTTAAAAGTCTTTGTGGAAGCCAAAATGACTAAACAAGCCAAACCCGCTATCCTAACCAGGAAATTACTCGAGTACGTGGCTGTGGATTCTGCACAACTTGGACAGAAATTTGCACAAATGCCACTGCATGAAATTCTAGCAGTTCGCAGTTATGCAGTCAAAACCAACACCATTTCGGCGTTAATAGATGGTTTACTACGCGGCTGCACTGACCCTGAACCTCGAGTTCGTTTTGACTGCGTGATGGCACTTGACCACATGGCAGATGAACGTTGTATCCCCATACTTAGACAACTTTTACAAGACCTGATTCCTCGAGTTCGCCGTGCTGCAATCCACAGTATTTCTTGTGAGGCGTGCAAAGTTACAGGTTTTAACCAGTCCGATGACCTTATACCAATCCTGATTCAAATGGCTCTCTCCGACAGTAGCCCTCGAGTCCGAATGGCAGCCGTAGGCGCATTAACCCAAACCTGCACTGATGCTCGAGCCAAACCTGTTTTTGAAATGGCGTTGACTCTAAAAATAGATTCGGTACTACGAAAAACCCTGACTCGAGCAATAAACCGAATGTAGAACGATTTATTCTCGATGGCTTATGGTTGGCACTTGCATTTTTTGGTCAAAGGTTTAGAATCTTTTTATGCAGCGAGTCGCGGATTTAACAGTAGCTGAATTGCGTTTTATTATTCAAGAAACCGTGCGTGAAACCATGCGCCAAACAGACCCAGACGCGGGTCTCGAGTTAAGTGATGAGACCATTGCCATACTATCGCAACCAGAACCTTTAGAAGGGCGTATCAGTATCCAAGACCTCGCAGCCTCAGTGGGCTTGAAATGGTCGGTTTAACGCTTGATTTTGGTGTTTTAGCAAAGAAACAATTTTACGAACTCGAGAAAGACCTGCAAGCCAAAGTCATTGAGCGTTTACAGTGGTTTCTGAGCAATGATGTTGATCCTGAAGGTCTCGAGGGAAATTTTAAGGGGCTGTTCAAATTACGGGTCGGAGATTACCGAATTATTTATCGGTTTGAATCAGAAACAACCATGTTGGTGCGTTCAATAGGGCATCGTTCTCGAGTTTACAAAGACCTAAAACGATTATCGGATTCTTAGCACATCAACTCAAAGACAGTAAATTCCCTTCATAAATGCGCCTGATGGTGCTTTCGATTTCTGGTTCTTGAAGGCTTAAATCCCGAATGCTGTACGCCCCGGAAATACTGGCAATCACGTCTGGTACTCGAGCATTTTTATGGATTTCAAAAGTTATTCTCGAGCCGTCTTGGTGAATAACCTTTGCGCCATTTATCTCGAGGTGTTGCGGGGTTTCTTCAAAGTCAACAATTAAACGCCTCTGCCCACCGAATTTGTATTGTAAGTCGGCTAACTGCCCGTCAAACAGTAGTTTCCCGTGGTCTATAATCATCGCTCGAGAACAGAGTTTCTGTACGTCTGATAAATCATGGGTGGTCAGAATAATCGTTGTGCTACGTTCCAAGTTAATGGCTCGAATAAATTCACGGATGCGTTCCTTCGCCACAACGTCTAAGCCAATCGTCGGTTCGTCCAAAAAAAGCAGTTCTGGGTCGTGCAGCAGCGCGGCACAAAGGTCTGCCCGCATTCGTTGCCCAAGGCTTAGAGAACGGGCTGGACTGGTGATGAATTCATCCAAATCCAGTAATTTCTTAAAGGTATTTAAGTTACTCGAGAAACGCGGGGCTGGGATTTTATAAATGTGTTGCAATAACTCGAGGCTTTCAATCACGGGTAAATCCCACCACAAACTGCTACGTTGCCCAAAAACCGCCCCAATTTTTGCAACATAGGCTTGCCGAGATTTCCAAGGCGTAAAACCCATCACCTCGAGCCGCCCCGAAGTTGGCACAAGCAAACCTGTCAGCATTTTTAGGGTGGTGCTTTTACCCGCGCCATTTGGTCCTAAATAGCCAATCATCTCGCCGCGTTGAATACCAAAAGAAATGTTTTCCACGGCTTTCAGGGTTCTCGAGTCACGCTTAAAAAAGTTTTGCAACACCCCTAAACTACTCTTATGGTGATTGCGAATTTCAAAGTATTTACAAAGATTTTCGACTTTAATCATCTTAATTCCCTGCGCTCTGATAATGCTTTAAGCCAAATTTCCAAAACTGCAACGCCAATAAAAACATGATTAACCCCGCAACAGGAGCAAGAAAAGGCATAAAATCAGGCAAGCCAAATGGGTCGGGTTTCTCGAGAAAGTACAAAGCTGGATAATAATTTAAGAGCGCCACTGGAAACAAAAAAGTGAACATCACCCGTAACCAATCGGCATAAATACTCATCGGATACGACATCATGTCCTTACCGCCGTAAGTAAACAAATTCATCGCATCGGTGCTGTCTACTGTAAAAATGGTGATGCTTGCCCCAACCAAAAACAGCGCTCCAAAATACAAATTCATACCAAGCACCACCAAAGGCAAGTAAAATAATTTTCCTTCTTGCCAGATTTGTGGATTGTGCAGCACCGCGTACCCAAAAATCCCTGCACCGAGAATCACCCGTCCGATGCGTCTGAAAGAAAGCGAAGAACCAAAAATTTGAATCATCAGGTTGGCTGGACGAAGCAAAAACTGGTCAAGTGTACCTTTGCGAATATGTGCCGAAAAAGTTGGCGAATCAAAACCATCAAAAACCATATCGGTCAAGCCAAAAGCAAATTCAACCATGCCGTACAAAAACATAATCTCGAGTAAAGTCCAACCGCCCAAACCCTGAAACTTGGTAAAAATCAGGGCAAAAGCCAAAAATTCTAGGATTGTCACCAGACTGGTACTCAGCACATCCAAAATAAAAGAGACACGGTACTGCAAAGTTTGGCGTAGCTGTGCCAGCCATAAAAAATGGTACAAGCGTAGATTCTCGAGAATCATGACCTACCCACCTAAAATCACCAATCTGCGGGTGGCTCGAGACAACATCAGTTGGGCAACTAAAGTTAGCGCAATTGCCCAAAAGCCTTGGAGTGCCAGTAACTCGAGCGGTTTGGTGTTACTCGAGCCAATGTAAATTTCTATAGTTGAGTTCATCATGTGTGGAAAAGGCGTGAGGGCAAGAAATTGTTGTAACCAATCTGGGAAAAGGCGCAATGGCATTAAAAAACCACTGGCAAAACCCAGCACAATAAAAGCAAATCGGGCGATACCCCGAGCATCTGGCGACCAAAAAGCGGCTAAATTGACAATAAAGCGAAAGGCAAAACTGATGCCCATAGCAAGCGTGAGGGAGAGAAAGACGGTCATCCAATGCCAGAAATCAGTGGGCAACCGAATCGCAAAAACCAAGTAACAGACCAACATAATACTGATGCCTCGAGTGACCAGCGCGGTTAAGCCGCGTCCAATATCCTGAGCCAACCAAAATAAGTATAAACTGGTCGGACGCAGCAATTCTGCCGCAATTTCACCTCGGTAAACGGTATTCATCAGTTCAGACCAACCAAAAATCGAAACGACCATCATGATGGCTTGGGTTAGTGCCACATAGGTCACCAAGTCCTGAGCATTCCAGCCACCTGCACTGCTCGAGTTACCAAGGAGTGCTAACAGCACACTGGCACGCAGTAGCCCAAAAAACAGATTGGTGATTAAACCCGTGATGGTAGCCGTGCGGTAGGTTAAGTGTCGAGCAAAAGCGCGTTTGGTGATTTCCCAAAAAAGGCGCATCTGAGCAGTATCGCATGTTCTCTGGGTCTCGAGAAATCAGCTATTTGGCGTAGTTTGTACCTTAAAAAGTATCCTCTACATCGGGTGCAACATTTGGCACAGCTTGCAGGGCAGCTAAGAATTTTTCTTGAGAACCGCGCTTGGCGCGTTCCTCGAGTATGGTTTGGGTTTCCAAGGCACTGAGTTTTTCAGCAACTGCTGTGGCAATCAGCGAATTTAAGCTAATGCCTTCATGTTCAGAAAGGCGTTTGAGTTCTTTATGGACTGTGGTTGGTAAACGAACACTAAGGGTTGTCATGCTTTGCTCCTTTTGAGGAAATCAAGTGGGCGTATGGGTTGTACACCAAATTTTTCTGAACCAACAAAATCACGAATGTTATAGGTCACAATGTACTGACAGTTTGCGTGCCAAGCTAATTCAAGTAGAAGGTCATCTTTAGGGTCACGCACGGCTGGTCGCCATGTGTAATATAACCTTGGTCGGTGGGCAATACTGGCGAGGTAATCGAGAATGTCGTCTATGGCTTCATGGCTTAGAGGGATTTTTAATTCAGGGCGCTTGAGAACATCTTCGTACCCGAGAATCAGGGCAGTAGAAAGTGCAATCGTGAACTGCTGCGTTGATAACATCGTTAAGAGTTGAAAGGCAGTGCCTTGGTTTGAACGCAAACCAGAAACCAAAATGTTTGTATCCAAAACGACTCGCATAAGTTATGGTAGTACAGATGTAACCAAAATACAAGGTACTTCATACCTCAGATTGCAATGCCTCTAAATCTGAGGTATGCTCTAAGCATGAACCTCAAAGGCAGTTTATCCACCCTGATTCTCCAAATCCTCAGTTACGATATAAGCCACGGTTACGACATTGCAGGGCGAATCAAACGCCAATCTGAAGGTGTGCTGGATTTCAAAGACGGCACACTCTACCCAACCCTGCACCTGCTCGAGCGAGACGGATTTTTGACCTCCGAAGAAATGACCGAGAACGGAAGGGTACGCAGGTACTATAAAATTACTGAAAAAGGCTTAAAAGAACTTGCCACCCAAAAGAACACTTGGCAAAAAATGTCAGGAGCAATCAACACCATTCTCGAGGGAGCAAGATAATGTGGTGGCACAAAAAACCAAGCCCAAAGAATCTCGAGGAGTGGTTAGAAATCGCCACCAAAGGCATTGTGCCGCTAGAAGCCGAAGCGATAGCTCGAGAAATTAGAAGCCATTATCAAGATGAACTCGAGTTTCAAATGAGTTATGGGAAAGCACAAGCAGAAGCAGAGAAAATTGCATTGGTGGATTTGGGGAATGCGTACAAAGCAAATACAACTTTTTGTAAGTCACATATCACAGAAATTGAATGGATGACTCTATGTCGAGCAGATGGCACAAGTCCTTGGCTACCATTCTTTAACGTATTTCTTATGCTTGGTTGTTCAATTTATGCTTTATCCTTTACCTTCGCGCAACTCTCGGTATTTATGGCAATGCGCTCACTGCTTGTATTAGTCAGACTGATTTATT
>JAYWHB010000794.1:0-5638 GCA_043777915.1 Deinococcales bacterium | reverse complement strand
TCAAAGAGTTCGTCTTCACTGAGCTTAAATTCGGGGGCTGGTCGTGACATATTTTAGTCTAACCGATAAAAAGAGATCACTTACTCTCTTCGCGTTAGGGGCTGCTTACTGCTGGGGAAATGGTGCAAGCGGACGGCTTGGCAACGGCGACACCGCCGATGTTAATTTTGCCGCTCCTATCTTTGGAAACTCCTTCTCGAGCATCGTTGCTGGTGGCACACACACCTGCGGTTTAACTTTCAGTGGTGCAGCCTACTGCTGGGGAAATGCTACGTCCGGAAAACTTGGCAACGGGCAAGCCACCACCAACGCAAGTAGTCCAGTGGTTGTGTCGGGTGGTTTGACTTTCTCGAGTATCAGTGTTGGGTTTTCACACGCTTGCGGCTTAACCTCGAATGGCAAAGCCTACTGCTGGGGATACAATGATTATGGACAAATTGGGAATTATTTTTCTAACCCGAGTGTTCCCCGTGCGGTAATCAGTACCGATTACAGTTTATAGCAAAGGATTTGTCTAAAATTTACATTTGTGAATCGCAAGGTGATAAAAAGCATCAGGTTAAGAGCCAAAGCCTTTTGGTACGCATAGAATCACGGTCGGTCAGCCCCTCACCCGACTCGCTTGCTCATAAGACAGCACCTCACGGGCTATTCGCGCTCGCCTAGGCTCGCCACCTGTTGGACTGCTTGTTACTTTCTTCCTGCGTTTCCACGAGCTTCGCTCGGTCTGTTGTAGTCCCAAACCACGCTTCGCTTGGGGGAGGGTTTGGGTTCGGGATTTTGAATTTTGTTTTCTTGAAAAGTCTTTAGGGATAGTAGTTTTTGGTTTTCTAATCCCACAGCTAAAACAACAATACAAACCGAACAACCCTCTCCCGCGCTTTTTGGCGGGATGAGGGTAACGAGCCTGAGCGAGTTGGGTGAGGGTTGGGACGCGGTATGGGCTACTCCATGTTGAGCAATGGGTTTTTATTGTTCTGAACTGTAAATTTCCTTCTAAAATCGGGAAGCAACCATGCCCGTTAGTGTGTGTTTATAGTTAAAAAGTTATTTCCGAACAAATCCTAAGCCCATGCTGGAGTCAACCGCCCTTTGTCGTCCCTTGTGTACGGAGTCCAAACCAGTGCCACCAATTCAACACTGACATCCGTAGCCTTAGCTTTAATTTCTATCGTCTCGAGCGGTTCGTTGGGGTCTACGGCACTTATTCCCTCGAGTTCGGCTTGTAACTCGGCTTGTAGTTCGGCTAATTCAGCTTGGACACCTTCGACACCCTCACTGGCTCGGCTGACATCTTGTCCTTCCTTAAAGGCTTTACTCGCCCCACGCATTCCCGAACCGACTTTGGCAATGACATTGGTTTTGCGCCCGCCCCCAAATAATGCCCCGAGAATTCCCGCCCCAACATTTAAGGCAGCTTGCAGTTGGGCTTGTTGGGCTTGGGCGGCTTGCTCGGCTTGTTTACCTTTAACGGTTTGCAGCCGTTGCTCGAGTTTCGCCAGTTTTGGGGCGTATTTGGCTTGGATGGCTTCTGCGCCAGCATCGCGTTGTTCTCGAGCCACTTGGGTTAAACGGGTTCTAAAATCGCCCTCGGATTCGCCCAGTTCCGAAATTGCCTTAAATTTGCTGCTCGAGAACAATTGTAAGGCTTGGCTCGAGCTTATCCATTTGGCAAATTCTTTTTGCCATTTATCGTAATTTTTGGCGTTGCTGGCAGCACTTGTCAGTTCGGCGTAGGCGGCATTCTCGAGTCCAGATTCTTCTAGGGCATTGACATCAAATTCTAAACTTTCGGCTTCATCCCAAACCACAGGCACTGGTGCATCGGTAATGGCGACAAGGTAGCGTTTACTTTGCATCACATCGAGTTTTTGTTTGGTGCTGACAAACCGCACATTGGCGCTCGAGAAGAGCATTGGGTAATATGTGATGCCTTGCCCACTGGCAGGCAGGTAAAATTGCTTGATGCTTGGCGGCAAACTCGGGCGGCTGGGGACTGGTTCAGGGGCAGATTTTAGGGTTATGGGCGCATCGGCAACAAGGTTTGATTTGCTATTTTTCTTGTCCCGCATCAAGGTTTTAATTTGCTCAAGCGTCACGGGACCCGCCAAATAACTCATTGTCCAACGGGTCTGAAACACAATCGGCTTAGGATTATTGATGTTGTGCATCAAAAATACCCGCTTACCTAGGCTCGAGAGCATCTTGTCAAGGTCGGTGTTGCTCGAGCCGCCAGCGCTGGATAATGCCTCGAGAACCCGAGCTTTGTCGTTTTCGGTTTGCAACCTGCCAATAAACCAAGTACCCGTGTTGGATAAACCTTTGTAGTCTAAATCCACTGGGTTTTGGGTGCTTAAAACCATGCCCAAGCCAAAAGCCCGAGCTTGCTTTAACAGCGTCAGCATTGGGGTTTTACTGGGTGGATTACCGTTGGGCGGAAAGTAGCCAAAAATTTCATCCATGTAAAAAATGGCTCTTAGGCTCGGAGTACCGCTCTGCTGGCGCATCCAAGACAGGGTGGCATTGAGTAAACTCGAGACAAAAAACATCCGTTCGCCGTCCGATAAATGGGCGATGCTAAAAACTGAGCAACGCGGCTTACCTTCTTTTGTCCACAAAAAGTTTTTGACATCAAGCGGTTCACCTTCCATCCAAGCCGCAAACCCCGGACTAGCAAGCAGATTATTGATGCTCATGGCAAGTTCAAAACGTTCCTTGGCAGGGTAAAAAGACTCGAGATTCATCACCCCAACTTTTTCAAACGGCGGATTTTGAATGCTTTCAATGAGTCCACCCAAATCAAGGTTTTTACCATTCTGCCAAACCGCACTAAAAATACTTGAGATAAAAATATGCTCCCGAGACCGAATCGGGTCTGCGTCTATGTCGAGTAAACCCAGTAAACCTGTGGTGGTACTCTGAATTTTTTCGCGTAAGGCATCTGAATCCTCGAGAATAACCGTTGAAGGCGCGTCAAAAGATTTTAAGACACTGACTGGAATGCCTGCGTTAGAACCCGGAGTATAGACAGTAAAATCAATACTCGAGCGCATTTTTTGGATTCTTGGCGCATCCATACCCCAATCCGATAAGCCTTTTTGCCAAGTTCCAGCTTGCAGTGCGGCATAATCGGCGGTGGACTTGCCCGCTTGGGCAGCAGCATCGGCATTGACCCACGGCTCGAACTCAGTCGAAGCAAGGTTGGGAAAAGCCAGCATCAAATTGGCTAAATCACCTTTGGGGTCTATGGCAATCACGGGGATGTTATCTACCAGCGCTTCCTCGAGCAGTCCAATCCCCAAACCAGTCTTGCCTGAGCCAGTCATGCCAATAATCACCGCATGGGTGGTCAGGTGTTTAGATTCATAGAGTGTGAATTGGTCGGACAAGGTAGCTGTGCCAATGTCAAAGTTCTTGCCGAGGTAAAACGCACCGAGTTTTTCAAAATCCATGATGACTAGATTCTACGATAATTAGAAGCTAAGGTTTAATTTAAGAATGAGGAATCCAATCGTTGTAATTCAAGTTCAAAATGTTTTCTTTTGATTCCGCTCTAGCTTCGCATGTTGCCACCTTTCTCGAGAGACTGACTTCTCAGGTATGTATTTCAAAATAAAAATCATCAACCCATGAGAAATAGACCTTACTTCTCATGGTAATGGCATTACGATACAACCATGAAACGACTTCCTTTACTTGGTTTAACAACCCTTGCACTTGGCATGGTTGCCCTTGCTGCCGAAACGATTCGTTTTGAACCTTTGCTTGGCACAATCACCAAGTACCGCAGCACCACGCAGAGCAGCGCCGAAATCCTTAACTCGAGTATGGTCACTTCCGATGGGCAACCCGTACCAAAGCCCTTTGAAAATATCCTCGAGTCCTTAAAATCTGCCCTGAGTACCACGCAAACGATTGATACAACTGAAAAAGTTGTGGCTGTAGAAGCCAGTGGCACTCGGCAACTCGAGACCAAAGTTGTAACTACCAATGCCCAACCACAAATTGGCTACGAAATTCTTTCCAGCATGACCCCAGACGGGTTACTGACAATCTCGAGTTTTAAGTTTGATGCGGCTACCCTTGCCCAACCCGGTTTTGCAGCCATTGGAGATTCTTTTGCCAATTCTATGCGGGACGTTTATGCGCTGCAAAATGTCAATATTTACGCCAAACCGCTCGATGTTGGACAGAGCCTGAAGTTCTCGAGCAACAACGCCGAGGCTGTGACCAGTGTCTTCAAAGCCATTCCCCAAGCCAAAATTCAAGTCGAAGGATTACAAAGCACTTTTGATTTCACTTACCTTGGGCGCAACTCGAACAATGACCACAGTTTTAAGATTATTAGTAGTGTTAGCGCAGGGAAATTTACGGTTGACCTTGGATTTATGAATCTCGAGCAAATTGCCAATGCCGCGAACTCCGAAGGCGAAGCCCTGTATTTTGCCGATGGTCGGATAAAGAGTAATCGGCAAACCACCAACCAAACCATGACGCAAATTCAGAAAATAACTTTGGACAAGCAAATCCTAACCTTAACCGTGAGTGCCAAAGTAAAAACAGTTGTCAATACAGAAATCCTGCCTTAACTTAGCACAAACTCAAATCCTGTGTTTGGAGTGTCTGCCAACATGTCCCAAGCGAATGCGGAAACTCGAGCAGCGCCATGGCTGTGGGGCTGGTGTCATCTATTTCGGCATGAATTTGGGTTGCTCCAAAGGTTTGTGCGACTAAAAAAAGTTCATTGTGCAATATGGTCACGATTTTTTTAGCTTCGCTTAGATACGCCACATTTAAGCCCAGACAAGCCAAGTCCAAGACATGCTCGAGTCCGTCAATACTGGGTGCAAGCGCAGCTACGGCAATGGGTTCACCCTGATGTGTTAAGACACATAAAGTCTCGGGCAGATGGTCACGCAAAACTGTTTGTACCCAAACTTCAAGTGGAAATTCGGCGGGTGGGTTAATTTGATGGGTTGCCAGATAATAATTTTTAATTAACGTACCCAGCACCTCGAGTTTAGGGTTTTTCTGCCATGCAAAACCAAATGGTAAAGTCGGGTTTATCTCCTCTGGAATCTCCAAATAAGCCATCCAAGTACGGCGTAGCCGCTTAAAACCGTGCTTCTCGAGAAAAAACTGGGCTTCGCCTCGGTTTTCACGCACCATGCAGCGCCAATGCCTGTCTGGAATAAACTTGGTGATTTCCTGCCAAAGCGCCGTGCCAATGCCAGAGCGCCTGAATTCTGGCAGCACCGCAATCTCGAGGGTAGATAAGTGCGGATGGAATTTGCGTTCAAAACGCATTGCAAAACCCACGGCTTGACCATCCAGCCAAGCAATCTGGGCATCATCGTGTTCAAAGTCAAGGTCATCGTCGGGTTGGTCAAAAATGGCTCGAGCGATGCTTTGGATTTCGGTTTCTTCAAGTGGGGAGGGGTAACGAATTGTGATGGGCATAGGTTTCCTTATTACCTAAAAAATCTGTAGAACTTCAGGCTGCCATTATTGATTGTTGAGACCTACCAAGATTTCATCTTGAAAAGTCGTCCTTGCTCATTTTCGTCGTGTAGTGTCAGCACAATTTCGGATGAATCAAAAACGGGGTTTGAGATTTCTCTTGGTGGTAAATCGGTAT
>JAYWHB010000793.1:0-2039 GCA_043777915.1 Deinococcales bacterium | reverse complement strand
ACGCGAATCATGCCGCTTTTACCTTCGGACATTATTCCCAGTATTGCCATCCGCCAGAGCCTTGTGCGCGTGGCTCAAGGACTCGAGCCAGCCGACTTGTGCATCCTCAACGCCCGAATTGTGGATGTCCACACCCTAACTATTTTTCGTGGGGCGGTTGCCATCAAGGACGGTTTTATAGCCTCGGTCGGGACAGCCTTAGCCGCCGCCCAGACATTTGACGCAAACGGTATGTACCTCACCCCCGGACTGATAGATGCCCATATTCACATTGAAAGTTCGCTTTTAACGCCGCGCCGTTTTGCTGAAACTGTCGTGCCTCGCGGTACAGTTGGTGTGGTTTGCGAACCGCATGAAATCACCAATGTAATTGGCATGGCAGGAATTCGGGCGATGCTTGAGGCTGGAATGCAAACCCCATTATCAGTTTGGGCAAGTGTGCCATCGTGTGTTCCCGCCAGTGCTTTTGAAGCCAGTGGTGCAAGCATTGGCGCAAGTGAAGTTAAAATTGCCCTCGAGTTGGCTGGGGTGCTTGGGCTTGCCGAAATGATGAATTACCCTGGAGTCCTGAATCTCGAGCCAAAGGTCTGGGAAATTTTAGAAGCCGCCCAAAGTCAGCGCCTTGATGGTCACGCCCCCGGGGTGAGCAGCACGGCATGGCAGGCTTATGTTGCGGCTGGACTCGAGTCCGACCATGAAACAGTTGACCAAGCCGAAGCCTTTGAACGTCTGCGCTCTGGGACTTGGTTGATGGTGCGTGATGGCAGTGCGGCTCGCAATCTCGAGGCATTAGCGCCGTTAATAGCACGCTTAAGACCATCTCGAGCGATGCTGATTACCGATGATGCCGATGCTGCTGAATTGCTCGAGGACGGACACTGCGACCGCTTATTACGCAAAGCCATTGCCTGTGGTATCCCCGCGCCTTTGGCAGTGCGAATGCTGACTTTAGCCCCGTCCGAGTATTGGCGCATTCCCAACCGAGGCGCAATTGCGGCTGGTCAAATTGCCGATTTGGTGCTGTTTGATTCTTTAGAGACCGCCAACGCCCAAATTGTCTGGCGCTCTGGTAAAATCGTGGCTCGAGACGGCAAATTATTAGAACCGCCAGAAGGTTTTAGCTTTCCAGACCAAGCCTTAAAAAGTGTGCGCCTGCCAAAAAACATTTCACTCGAGACCAGCCTAAAATCTCAACCGGTTATTGGGGTTCACCCAGACCAGATTCGCACCGATAAATTGCCCGAAATAAAAATTGGGGCTGCCAATCCAGACCAAGACCTTGTAAAACTGGTGGTCATCGAACGACACACTGGAAAGGGCAAAACTGGTATTGGTTTTGCCAAAGGCATCGGACTAAAACGCGGTGCAATTGCTCAGACTTTTGCCCATGATGCCCACAATATTATTTGCGCTGGTGTGACCGACTCGGATATGGAACTGGCAATTCGTCACCTCGAGACAATACAGGGCGGGGTGGTGATTGTCGAAGCTGGAACGGTTTTAGCCAGTCTCGAGTTACCCGTAGCTGGTTTAATGTCCGATGCTCTCGCCCAAGATGTGGTTGCCGCTCAACGCAAACTCGAGGCTGTTGCCCATGAACTCGGGTGTACACTGCCGCATCCTATTGTAACTTTGGCATTTTTGGCTTTAACCGTCATTCCAAGTCTAAAAATAACCGAGCAGGGCTTATTTGATGTAACTAAATTTGCCTTACTCGAGCCGTAGTTTTATTTGTGCTAAGCAATCACAAGCAAAACAAATCGAATTTAGACTTGGATTCAAAAAGTAAAACAGGGCTGGTAAACACTGTCAGAAACATGACAATTGCCTGACAAAAACAAATCCCCTCAAAACGTTAGAAAAAAAATAATTTGCCAGATGAAAACAAAATGTGTTTACATACGCCACGGAGGATTTACCCCATGAACAAATTTTTAAAAGCATTGACTGTATTAGCCGCTACCGTTGCCCTCTCGAGTCCAGCATCCGCCCAACTGAGCGGATTTTTGTCGTTAGATACCTTTTTCCCCGGACCGGCG
>JAYWHB010000792.1:0-2040 GCA_043777915.1 Deinococcales bacterium | reverse complement strand
TGAAATTCAGCCCCACGGTGGTTTGTACCCCGAGGAAGTCTTGATTCCATATTGGACGCTGCAACGCGACGCACGGTTGTTACCTATTACAGCTAAACTCGAGGGGACTGGACAAGCTGGTAAAATCTGCCAAGTCTTACTTTCGGTCAGCAATCCAAATGTTCTCGAGTTGAATATTTTACGGTTGCAAGTAAATTTAGGGTATGATTTTACAAGAAAGATGAAAAATCTTATTTTACCAATGTCAAACTCTAACCTCGAGATTCTGTTTGATAATTTCCCAACCCAAAAGCACATCGAGAATGCTACAGCACTGATTTGGTATGAAACCCCAAGTAATGAAATGTTCAGTGGTGAGGTCACACTCTTACTCAGCAGCCAAGAATTGTACCAGCAAGACAATATCTTAGAAGGTCTGCTGTGAGTCACCCTAATCTTGGCGCTAAAGTGATGGCTGAATTCGGGCGTTTAGCCATAGATAAACGCCGTTTACCCTTAAGTCAACTTACCAAACGAGGAATTCCCGCCTATGTTGCCGAATGGGTTCTCGAGTCCGTTGTACCCGGGCAAGGCTTACTGACCCAAGAAGAAGCAAGTAAAGTTCAGAGTTGGGCAGCTAGATTTATTCCAGCCCCAAGCGAACAAAATGTCACTAAGCACCGAATTTTGCATGGTGAATCTATTAAAGCCTTGACACCAATGCAAGTCAGTGTGGATTTGTCACGTAAAAAAGCCTTGCAGGAATATGCGATTTTGTCGTTACTTGGCATCAACGAAGCAATCATCTCGAGCAGTGTTGCCAAAGAAAATACGGCACTCTTAAAGCAAGGGATGTGGGGTGTAGTCGAAATCGGGCAACTCAACGACGGTCCGGCGGTACTGAGTTTTAAGCCGATGCAGGCAACAGTTAATCTCGAGATGTTCAAGTCCTCACGCAATCAATTTAATCTGCAAGAATGGCGTTCGTTACTGCTAACCTCGATGGGCTATCAGCCAGATTCTTTTACCGATTGGCAACGCACTTTATTGTTGTGTCGCTTGTTGCCATTGGTGCAAAAAAATATGCACTTGATGGAACTTGCTCCAAAGGGAACAGGTAAAAGTTATATTTACGAGAACATCAGCACTCGAGTTCGTTTGGTCAGTGGCGGCAATGTCTCACCAGCCGTGTTATTTGTCAATAATGCCACTTCACAATGGGGTTTATTGGCACGGTTTGGAGTCGTGGTTTTAGACGAAGTGCAAACCCTGAAATTCTCTCAACCCGAAGAAATTGTTGGTGGCTTAAAAGGTTACTTAGCGAATGGGAAAATCTCGAGGGGTGGTTTAAGCGAAACCTCGAGTGACTGTGGCTTGGTTTTGCTTGCCAATATCACACTCGATGAACGACAACGCCCACTAAATGAAATTGTGGTCACAGAACTACCAGAATTCTTACAAGAAACCGCCTTTTTAGATCGAATGCGTGGCTTAATTCCAGGCTGGGAATTGCCTAAGCTATCTGGGCGTTCTTTAATTGGTGCTGATTCCGAAGAAGCCATTGGCTTAAAATCAGACTTTTTTGGCGATGCTTTACTTGCCTTGCGTGAAGATTTAAGTGCCGACCAATTTGTGATGAAAAAAGTGCGTTTAGCTGGTGAAAATCCATATCGGCGCAATGAAGAATCGGTACGAGCAATTGCCAGTGGTTTGATGAAATTACAATTTCCGCATGGCGAAGTCAGCGACCAAGATTTTGAGGAATACTGTGTTAAACCAGCCGTAAAGTTACGGCAGTTGGTATGGAATCAATTGTATTTGCTTGACGGCGAATACAGGCAGTGGGAACAATTTATTGAAACCATCCCCCTCGAGCCAGATGCGTATAACCCAGAAGATTTTGAACCATTGCCTTTCTAGGAGCTTTATGGCAATTTATCTTGATCATCATGCCACCACACCTTGCGACCCTCGAGTTGTAGAGGCAATGCTGCCTTTTTTTACTGAGCATTTTGGCAATCCATCAGGCGCGGTTCATTCTCACGGTAAAACAGCAGAGCA
>JAYWHB010000791.1:0-2040 GCA_043777915.1 Deinococcales bacterium | reverse complement strand
TAGCTGCTAGTCTTTAGCCAAAAGAGCTAGAAGCTAGGAGCTAGGAGCTAGGAGCTATTATGCACAAAGTTGCTATTGTTGGTCGTCCGAATGTCGGTAAAAGCAGTTTATTCAATCGAATTATTGGTCGTCGGGCAGCCGTGGTTGCCGATATGCCTGGTGTGACCAGAGATGTCAAAGAAGAAATGTATTTGTACGAAAACCACCGTATTTTAATGATGGACACAGGTGGGCTTTGGAGCGGCGACGAGTGGGAAACGAAAATTCTCGAGAAAGCCGAAATGGCGATTCATGATTGCCGTTGTGTGATTTTTGCTGTGGATGGACGCGAGGACATCACCAGTGCCGATTATGAAATTGCCGATTGGTTGCGTCGGCTTGGCAAGCCCGTGATTTTGGTTGCCACAAAAATAGACCACTTTAAGCACGAGAATGAGTTATCGGAAATTTACGCGCTTGGTTACGGTGTGCCAATTTGCACCAGTGCCGAACATGCGCGTGGTCTCGAGGAGTTAATGGACGCAGTGGTGACGCACTTGCCTACCGACGAAGAGGATATTTCGGCGGTTGCCCCGATTCGTGTGACTTTTATTGGTCGTCCGAATGTTGGTAAAAGCAGCATGGTCAATGCCGTGACCAATTCTGACCGTGTGATTGTCTCGCCAATCGCTGGCACAACCCGCGACAGCATAGACATCGAATTTGATTACGCTGGAACTCGTTTTGTGCTGGTGGACACGGCAGGTATTCGCCATCGTCCTGCCGATAATGTCGAGTATTATTCGCAGCAACGAAGTGAGCAAGCCATTGCTAAGACCGATATTATTATGCTGGTGATAGACCCATTTGACCTTGGCGACCACGAATTAAAACTGGCGAATATGGCATACGATAGCGGCAAACCCGTGATTATTGTGATTAACAAATGGGATTTGGTCGAAGAAGAAGACCTCGAGAAACGCAGCAAAGACATAGATTACAAGTTAAGCCACCTCGAGTTTGCGCCTAGGGTCTACACCAGTGCAATTAACGAATACGGTATTCACGAACTTCTTGCCGAAGCCACCAAGCTCTACAACTTGTGGCAAACCCGCATTGGCACTTCAGAACTGAACCGTTGGCTCGAGGTTTGGCAAATGCGTCAAGCTGTACCGAACTTTAACGGCAGACCCTTGCGAATGTACTTTTTAACCCAAGCTGAAATTGCCCCACCAACTTTTGTGTTCTTTATTAACCGCGAAGCCTTTGTGACCCGTGCCTACGAGAATTTCTTGCGTAACCGCATCCGCGAGGATTTGGGCTTACCGGGTATACCAGTTCGGGTTGTATGGCGCGAAAAGGGCGGTTGGAAGAAGAAAATGGAAGATGATGCCGAGGCGGTTGCTGAAAGCGCCCCGAAGCTCTCGAGAAGCCAAAGAAAAGCGGCGAAGGAAGCCAAAGACGCAGCCAATAATTAAACTGGTGGTGAAATGGAATGAATACTTTAGTCGCACCTAGGCAAATTAAAGCCACTACAATTGCATTTTCTGATGATGCACTCGAAGTTCAACTTGAAGATGGACGTACCGTAACCATGCCACTCGAGTGGTATCCGCGATTACGCAATGCCACACCCGAAGCCAGAGCCAATTGGCGTTTAATGGGTGGTGGACTAGGAATTCACTGGGCAGACTTAGATGAGGATTTAAGTGTAGCAAGGTTTCTCGAGCCGTGAGCATGAGTTAAAAGCAACGTTCGCATAACTTAACTCAATTAATACGTGCCTTTACAAACTTTCAAGAATCTTTAAGGTTTTAATAGCTTCCTCAACTTCATTTCTGTATTGTTGCTCAGAACGTTCCTTAACTATTTCTTTGGCAATTGAGATTCTAAAATTTATTTCCTTCTCAATCTTTCCTAGTGAATCCGAATAAATATCGACAAATTTAATACGCACTAACTTAACAATAGTTCGGAACGTTTTTGAAAAAGTGGAAGCCATCAATTAAGCTGTGAGTATCTAAAATCCACACTTAAAAGTAGCTTCCTATGAATATCCTA
>JAYWHB010000790.1:0-16055 GCA_043777915.1 Deinococcales bacterium | reverse complement strand
TGGTGTTGGTGGACCACAAAATGCTGGCGTGGCTGGTTTGGTCAAGCAAACCCCCGGTGGTATTGGTTATGTCGAATTGCTTTATGCCACTAGCAATAAACTCGAGTACGGCTTTGTTCGTAATGGCACGGGCAAGTTTGTGGATGCTGGAAACTTAAAAGAACTCGAAATTGCCAGTGATTCCAAGGTACTACCAGAAGATACCCGCGTTTCGATTACCAACAGCGACATTGGCTACCCTGTGACTGGCTTTACTTGGTTATTGGCTTACGAAGACCAGAAATATGGCAACCGCAGCAAAGCCCAAGCCCAAGCCCTTGTGAAAATGCTCGAATGGGCATTAACCGATGGTCAAAAAATCCATAACAAACTTGGTTACGGTCAGATTGACGGTTCGGCTTTGGTCAAAGCCAAGCGCATTGTCAACGGTATTAACTACGGTGGCGAAAAGCTCTAAAGCAAATTGTCAGACCTCCCCCAATACTTCGGGGGAGGTTTTTTTATGGTAAATAGACTTTTCGCTTGACAATTCCCTGACATAAAAAGCCCAGACTTCACAGCAGGAGGGCGTATTCATGACACCCAGTATTACAAAACCACGCTCGAGAAGCCTCTCGAGCCGTTCAGACCAAACTTTTCAAGCCATTATTTTAGGGTTAGCCAGTATGGTGCTGCTGATCGCTGGTCTTTATGCAGCCGTATTGTTATTAGGTGGGATTCCAGCCTTTGCTAAAGAAGGACTGGGTTTCTTTTTTGGTACGAATTGGGATCCTGTTTCGGAAAATTATCAGGCGTTTCCCTTTATTGTTGGCACATTTGTGACCGCATTGGGGGCATTGGTTATCGCTACACCCTTAGCGATTGCTTCGGCGCTGTTTGTGGTCGAATATGCACCAAAATGGTTAGCCCAACCAGTGGCTAATCTAGTCGAACTTTTAGCCGCCATTCCTAGCGTGGTGTATGGGCTTTGGGGCTTGTTTGTGATGCTCCCAATTATGCGCTCGTTTCAAACTTGGTTTGTCTTAACTTTCCCAAGTTTAGGTTGGGCTCCGACTGGCATTGGTTTATTCTCGGCAATGGTTTTGCTGGCAATCATGGTGATTCCTTTTATCTCGGCAATTTCTCGAGATGTGATTCGACTTGTTCCAAACGACCAACGCGAAGCCGCTTATGCGCTTGGTGCAACTAAGTGGGAAGTCATTCGTTATG
Organism: Deinococcales bacterium; assembly: GCA_043777915.1. Classification (GTDB taxonomy): domain Bacteria; phylum Deinococcota; class Deinococci; order Deinococcales; family JAAFIG01; genus JAAFIG01. The sequence continues at coordinate 14,846 of JAYWHB010000790.1, read as the reverse complement.
GCATTTTCCCTTACGCTCGGGCTGGAATTCTGGGTGGTGTGATTTTAGGCTTAGGACGGGCTGTTGGTGAGACTTTAGCTGTAACAATGGTCATCGGCAACGCCAACCGCATTGCGCCAAATCTGTTTGCGCCAACCGCTACCATGTCCAGTGTGATTGCCTCGAATTTCAATGAAGCACTGGGGGCGATGGTCCCAGCTTTAATTGCAATTGGGTTTGTTTTGTTTGTGTTCACGATGATTATTAACTATGTGGCACGGATTATTATTCTGCGTTTGACCCCACAAGGAATCCGCTTATGACTTCGGCACTCTCACCCACTCAAAGTAAGGGCTTGACTCGCACAGTCAGTTCAAAACGTCGGCTAGAAAATCTTAGCGCAACGGTCATCATCGGTATTCTGACGGTGATTGTTTTGTTGCCACTTTTTGCAATTACCTACGAAATTCTGAGTCAGGGAATCGGTAACATCAACCTTGGTTTATTTATTGAGTCACCCAAGTCAGTCATAGATACCAGTGGTGGCGGTGGTGTCGCCCACGCGATTGTTGGTTCAATCATGATGATTGCCATTGGTTTAGTGATTGGCTTATTGGTTGGGGTTGGGGCTGGAATTTTCTTAGCCGAGTTTTCGGAGCATAAACTTGTACCATTGGTTCGTTTGTTTGCCGATGTTTTGACAGGTATCCCTGCTATTGTGGTCGGCTTGGTGGTTTTTCAGGCTTTAATTAACTCGAGAATCATAGAATACAGCGCTGTGGCTGGTGGAATTGCGCTGGGTTTTATCATGATTCCAATTATTGTGCGTTCTACCGAAGAAGTCTTAAAGCTCGTGCCAGTCTCGATTCGTGAAGCTGGTTTAGCCTTGGGTTTACCGCGCTGGCTTGTGACCATGCAAATTGTGTTGCCTGCGGCTCGAGCCGGTATTGTGACGGGTATTATTTTGGCGATTTCTCGAGTCGGTGGCGAAGCCGCCCCATTACTCTTAACTGCTTTGGGCAACAACTTTTTTAGCCTTGACCCAACAAAAGCAATGGCAGCGTTGCCTTTGGCAGTCTACAAATATGCTTTCTCGCCGTTCGAGCATTTGATTCGTCAGGCTTGGGCAGCCTCATTCGTTTTGGTATTACTCATTTTCATCTCGAGCTTAATTGCTCGTTATGTGATCCGAGAAAGGAATTAAGACCATGCAAAACTTAAAGCCTCAACACATTAAAGCTAGTAGTCCAGTTAGCGACAAAGAACCGCGCCTGATTGCCCAAGATGTCAGCATTTTTTATGGCGATAAAGAAGCCGTTAAAAAGGTCAATCTTAGCTTCCAACCAAACACCGTCAATGCCTTAATCGGACCTTCAGGTTGTGGTAAAACTACCTTTTTGCGTGCCATTAACCGAATGCACGATTTAACGGCTGGCGCTCGAGTTACTGGGCAAATCATGCTTGATGGCGCAAATCTGTACGGTGAAAATATAGACCCCGTAGATGTGCGCCGCCGCATTGGAATGGTTTTTCAAAAGCCTAATCCGTTCCCAACCATGAGCATTTACGATAATGTGGTGGCTGGCTTAAAACTGGCTGGCGAAAAGAATAAATCCAAACTCGATACTGTAGTCGAAAAATCCCTGCGCGGCGCAGCCCTGTGGGAAGAAGTTAAAGACCGTCTCAAAGCCCCCGGCGCAAGTTTGTCTGGTGGGCAACAACAACGCCTTTGTATTGCTCGGGCTTTAGCCGTAGACCCAGAAATCCTCTTGATGGACGAACCGACCAGCGCCTTAGACCCACAAAGCACCGCCCGTATCGAAGACCTGATGGAAACCCTCAAAGAACAAGTCACGATTGTGATTGTGACCCACAACATGCAGCAGGCTTCTCGAGTCTCGGACACCACCAGTTTCTTTTTAATTGGCGATATGATTGAACATAGCCCAACCGCCCAAATGTTCACCACCCCGAAAGACCAACGCACCGAAGCCTATATCTCAGGGAAATTCGGTTGAAGAAGGCAAAAGGCGAAGGGCAAAAGTAAAAACTCCTCCTTTGCCTTTTGCCCTTCGCCTTTCGCCTCTTTATGACTCACCTCGAGACCGAACTCAAAGACATTAAACGCGAACTGCTTTTGGGCATGAATCGCGCTCGCAATGCTGTGGTTTTAAGTGGCGAAGCCTTGCTCGAGCAGAGTAGCAAAAAGGCTGAACGCGCTCGGGTGATGGCATCCGAAATTGAGCATTTCCGCGTTATTCTCGAGGATAAATGCTTGATGGCTTTTTCTAAACATCAGTTGGTCGCTCGGGATGCTCGGTTTGTGGCGTTTGTGTTATCGAGCCTGACCGATTTAGAGCGCAGTGGCGATTATGCAGCGCACATTGCCGAAGATGCAGCTTTGGCAAGGGGGCATTTAGAAACCCTGCACAAGCTCTTTGATAAATTGGCGCAGATGCTCGAGCGCTTGAGCTTAGCGCTCGAGCGCAGTGATGCAGCCTTGGCTGGGGCGGTGGCGCTCGAAGATAAGAATGTAGACACACTGATAGAAGGCGCTACCGAGCGGGTCATCTCGAGTTTTCATAATTTGCCACTCGAGCAGGGTTTGGCTTCTTTGCGGGTTTTACGCAGCGCCCAACGGATTGGTGATCATCTCGAGAACATTGCCGAGCGGTTGAGTTTTGCGATTTCTGGGCAACGCTAAACCACGTTCACGCTGGGCAACGCTAAACCACATCCCCACTAGACAATGCCAAACCACGTCTTAAAGTATTTTGTAACTCGAGAGGATTTGTTGAATGGCTGGGGTCAAAGCAGCTAAGTCCTTGGTTTCGGCTTGAACCGCCACGATATAAACGCTATTGCCTTTTTTGGTGGCAAAAATCGCCAAAGTCTGGTTATCGGGTAAGGCATAGAGAATTTGTGTCCAGACAATGCCGTTTATAGCGGGTAGGCTCGAGGTCTGGCTGGGTTTGAGGTTAAAACTTGGCTCGAGTTGCTTGATAAATGCCAGTGCGCTTTCCTCGAGTGTGGTTTTGGCTGGCGAGACATTAAATAAAAAGGCAGCTTGTGGGTTGTCAGATTGTGCCACGATAAAACTGGGGGTGCTTTGGACAACTTCTATGCTTGCGGGTAAGACCACACTAAAAGTATTCTTATTGTCGGTCAGGGTGGTTTTGGGCTGACTCGAGGTCTGGCTGGGTATTTTCACACCCACCACTTGCTCATCTTGAACCAGCCAAACAAATCCATTGGGTGCAATCTGAAACTCGAGCAGTAAGAAAAAACCATTAAAATCTATGATGTACTTGGTGTCCGAAGCTGGAATCAGTCGAAAAGTCTGCCCTTGTTGGGTGGCAAGCAATTTACCGTCCTCGAGTGCAATTTTGAGGGTATCGCCAGTAATCAAAGCATATGTTCCCTCGAGTTGCTTTAAGGTTTGGGGTTTAGCCACAAAGTTCTTTGCGCCGTCTATAACAGCTTGGGCGGCAAGGGCTGAATCCCCACTAAAATCTGAGCGTGGGTTCATTTTTAGCAGGTCTTCGGTCAGGGCTAAACGGGTGCTATTCAAAAAAGCATTGGCGTTGTTTAAGTTGGTCAGCAGCACCATTCCCCAGCCCTTTTGGGGCAGCATTTGAACTTCGGCACTAAATCCATTGATATTGCCGCCATGTTCAACAATTTTCACGCCTCGGTATTCTTGGTTAAACCAGCCCAAGCCGTACCCAGTGGCGGTCATTCCTGCGATAGACCTCGAGAACGGATTACCTATTTGTATTTGGGTTTTGTGCATTTGGCTGGTTTGTAAACGCGGTACTCGGTTCTCGCCTTTTCCCATTTGGGCAATCAGGTATGTTGCCATTTCCGAAGCACTCGAGTAAAGCGAACCTGCTGGGGCAATAATAGGCAGACGGTCAAAGGCTGGCATGAAACTAACGCCTTGTAGTCCAGCGCTGTGACCCAATGCCAGATTGCCATCTTGAGTTGCTTCGGTAAATCCCAAAGTGGTGCGTTTCATTCCCAGTGGCACAAGGATATTGGTTTTGGTGTACTCCTCCCAACTTTGTTTGGTTATCGCCTCGAGAATGGCAGCAGCCGCCACATAATTTTGATTGTTGTAGGCAAAAACCTTGCCCGGCGTGGAGCTAAACGGGATGTCTTTGATTGTCTCGAGTAATTTTGGACGGGTATTGATGTTGGGGTCAAATGCCCACGTATCAAAGCGGTCTAAGCCACTGGTCATGGAAAGAAGCTGACGCACTGTCACTTTTGCGCCCAATGTGGCATCAGAAAATTTAAGATTCGGTAGGTAGCTTTGGACTGGCGTGTCGAGCTTGAGTTTCCCTGCCGTCACCAACTGCATAATTCCTAAACTGGTAAAGGACTTGCTGACCGAGCCAATCGCAAAAAGTGTATCGGCATTAACTGGTGTTTTGGTTTTGGTGTCACGTACACCGTAACCCTTGGCATAGACAATTTTTCCGTCTTTGACCAGCGCAAAACCTAAGCCGGGAACGTTATAACGCTGCATTTGTTGGGCGATAAAAGTATCTATTTGCACAGTATCAAGGCTTTGGGCGAAGGCAGCAGGGATGAGGGTTGAAAACAAGAATGCTACACCAGTCAGGAATTGCTTTTTCATAGTCTCCTTTGCGAACCCTTGAAGTGTATAAACTTAGAGGCAAGCTGTCATGAGTCCAAAGTCGTACTTCAATCATAAACGCTTTTCAAAGCGCAATCTCGAGTGATGCCGCACAAAGCCCATACTTTTATTCATCTCGAGCATGGCGGTGTTTACATGGTCGTTCATGGTACGAATCTCGAGTCCAGAGTTTAGTGCATAGCGAACCCCCTCGAGTTTCAAGGCTTTGGCAATACCCAAACCACGAAATTCTTTTTTGACTCCAGTCATACCGATGTAAAAATGGTCTTTTTGTTTGCCAAGGCTGGTAAACGCAATCCATTGCTGGTTTTTGACCGCAATCCAGATGGTCTCGGGGTTATTTTCGGGGTCTTCGAGAAAGTTTTTTTGCCAAAGCTCAAACGGTTCTGGAGTGGTGGTTTGTCCAAATGGCACATCGAGAATTAACTCGAGGTCAAGGTCATAGAGTTGTTTGACACGGGTCTCAGGCAGAAAACTCGAGAATCTACAAAGTTCAATCTCAGCTTGCCCTAAACTCGAGTAGAGGCTTGCGTATTGACTAAAGTCAACCTCTTTTGGGTCTAGCCTTGATTCAATCCGTTCCCAAACTTGCACAAAACCGTGTTTCTCGAGCAGATGCAGGGCGGGCAGTTCGTAATCGTTGCACATCGTTTGCAGTTTTGTCGCATTGTCCAGTTGGAGTAAATGATTTTGCGCCGTGATAAAAAGTTCTGAAGCAATACCTCGAGACTGATAGTCTTTTAGGACATTGATACGAACAGAGTATTTTCCAGCTTCAAAGGAAAAATTATCATGGGCAACCAACAGTTTGCCAACTATAATTTTTTGGTTGTTTATGATGATTTCTGCCACAAAGCGTTGTGAGTGGTGCTTGGGGTCTCGGTTGCGGTCATGGCGCATCAGGTCTTCGACCGTTGTCTGCCAGTCTTCGGTGTCGTTCTGTACCGCCGCAAGACTTGGGTAATCTTGTGGGTACTCGGCAGGGCGAATCTCGAGCCATAATTTTTCCATGTGAAAAGTATCTTACACGCCTCAGATTTTATCAATCCGCCTTTTGACGCATTGACCCATTTGGCGTTAAACTGATTTTACAAGGCAACGCTTGTCTAACGGACACGACCTAAAAAAAAGGGTTGTGTTCATTGTTTTTTTAAGGAGTTTTTATGGATTGGACAAATTACTTACACCACGACCACAGCCCGTTTTATCTTTCTAAGCCCGAAGCCGAAGTCGGCGATTCGGTACGGGTTCGTTTACGAGTGCCATTAAACGCCCCGATTAAAAGAATTGATTTGATGACCCTGCGGGTCGGCGATTTTTTTCGCCAAGAAATGAAAGCCTCTACCCACACCGATAAAAATTGGTTGTACTTTGAAGCCGACATCGAACTTTTATCACGGCGCAATCTCTATTTCTTTTGGGTGCATTCCGACACCGAAAGTATTAAAGTCAGCGCCAGAGGGCTGCAACGCACCAACCCTGCGCTGCGTGACTGGTTTGTCTTTTTAGCCGAGCATCACCGTCCGGACTGGCTCGAGGACAGGGTTTTTTATCAGATTTTCCCAGACCGGTTCTTCAATGGCGACCCCAGTAACAGTGTTAAAACCGCCGAGTATAATTACATGGGGAAGCCCGTCCAAGCCATGCCGTGGGAGGCACAGCCCGAAAAAGAATTTGGTCCATTGCAACACTGGGGCGGCGACCTTGAAGGAATTCGCCAGAAACTGCCGTACCTGACCGATTTAGGCGTCAATGGCTTATACCTCAATCCGATTTTTACCTCCCCAAGCAATCACCGCTATGACACCCAAAATTATCTCGAGATAGACCCGCATCTTGGTGGACAAGCTGCCTTCGATGCACTCTTAGCCGATGCCAAAGCACAGGGTTTCAAAGTGATTTTAGATGGTGTTTTTAACCACACGGGCGACCAAGCCGTGGAATTCAAAAAAGCCTTAGATAACAAGGTCGAGAAGCAAATGTTCACTTTTCGGGCAGATGGTACTTACGAAGCCTTTTTTGGGGTCAAAACCCTGCCTAAACTCGATTACGACAGCCACCAAACCTATGAACACTTTCTCGAGGGTCAGCATTCTCCAGTCCGCCACTGGATTCGGGCTGGGGCAGATGGCTGGCGCTTAGATGTTGCCCATATGATGGGTAAGTCCGGCACAGACCGAGGCAACTTAGAGATTCATCGCCGACTTCGCAATGCAGCACGGCTCGAGAATCCACAAGCCTGGATTTTTGGTGAACGCTTTTTGGATGCCGAAGCCTACCTCCAAGGCGCTTCCGACCCTTACGAACACGACGGCGGCGGCGAAGACGGCGTGATGAACTATCAAGGCTTTGCCCTGCCAATTACCGATTGGTTAGGTCACAACGACTTATTTGGTAATACCGTTCATCTCGAGACCTCAGAACTGATTGCGGTTCTCGAGGAGAGTTACCGAGTGATTCCCACACCAATGCGTTTCTCGCATTACAATCTGATTGGTTCGCACGATGTACCGCGAGCCTTAGAGCGCTTAGGCGACATCGAAAAACTGAAAACCGCCTTTGCAATGTTACTGGCGTACCCCGGCGTACCGGGCATTTATTACGGCGATGAAATTGGCTTAAAAGGCGGCAACGACCCGCACTGCCGCGCTCCGTTTCCGTGGGATGAGAACAAATGGAATATGGGTTTGCGTGGTTTTGTGCAAAGCCTGATTCGGGCGCGTAAAAGTTCTAAAGCCCTGCAAGCTGGCGCACTGAAATTTTTAGGGCATCGGGGCGATGCTCTAGCCTTTGCCCGAACCTACACCCACGCCGATGGACGGGTCGAAAGTGCTTTAATTGGGGTCAACCGAGGTGTAGGCGAAGCCCTGAATTTTAATACTGCCCTGGTTGGTGTCTTTGAAGGCTCATGGACGGATGCAGCCACAGGCGAGGTTTTCCATGCTCGAGACGGGATTCTAAAAGCTACCGTCTTTCGCCCTCGAGTGCTGCTGCCAATGCTTTAAGGACTTGGGATTTAATAACTTCCCAATCTAAGAATGAATTATCAATAACCGTAAACGGGTGAGGCAAGCCCCACCCCTACGACGAAAACAGTTCTAAATCGTAGGGGCTGGGCTTGCCTAGCCCACTGAGAGGTAATTCTTGTACAGTTAAAATCGGGATTTAATTAAATCCCAGTTTCTAAGCAATTGCCCATTGTGTAATCAGTTTTTTCTCGAGATCAAACCGCACCCCAACTTTAACAATCGGTCTCGAGAAATGACTGGCATAGCCAAGCGCTTCTATTTGTTTTAAGGCACTTTTGGCTGTGCCTTTAATCTTAAATTCAAAAATGATGCTGTGGGTTGGAGTCTCAAGTACGGTGTCTATGCGTCCGCTCGAGGTCTGCACTTGGCTTTGGGTTCTGTACCCTGTGCTTATTAGCATTAAATGCACCAATGAATGAATGTAATCTTCTTTGGCTGGAAAAATTTCATAGGGAATGCCAGCTAAAACTCGGTTGATGGTGGCAAAAAATACGTCCCAATTCAACTGCTTAATGGCTCGTTGTAATTCGAGACTAAACCCGCCAATAAAACTGGGTACGCTGTGGCTGTACTCCTGCATTAAACTGCTCGAGAATGCCTGACGCACTTCTTCATTTGGGTAGGCTAGGGTGTAGCGCGTACCAAGTGCGTCCGAATCGATTTTTTGGATGGTTAAGTAACCCGTTTGGAACATTAAACCCAAAGGGTCAATGTGTTCAACATTGGTTGCCACCAAAGCAGAATCGGGTAATTCAAGATGCTCAAAAACAAATGGGTTTATCTGCGCGGCACGAATCAACTCGAGTAAAAAAGTCGGCGTGCCAGTTTCGTACCAGTATGATCTAAAATTGGGTTGCTCGAGAAAGAGTAAAAACGAAAACGGACAGTAGACTTTCTGTACTGCATCCCATGAATAGCCATTGTACCAGTAGCGAATTAAATCCATAAAAACCTCGAGTTCCATGTTTTTACTCGCACTGATTATCTCGAGTCGGTCAGCAAAAGAAATTCTTATTTCGCTTTCAGTATAACCACAAGCCACTGCAAATTTTTTGTTTAAGCTGATGTCTTGTAAATTATTGAGGTCAGAGAATAAGCTGAGCTTGCCAATTTTAGAAACGCCAGTCAGCAAGACCAAATGCAAGTATTCATCGAGCGGTTTAAGAACACCATAAACACTTTTCAAGACCGCTTGATGCTTGTTGCGTTCGCTTGGCTCGAGTAAATAATCGGTGATTGGTTTATCGTACTCATCTATCAGCACGACAACTTTAGCGGTTTTGGATAACTCGAGAATCAGTTCTCTGAAAGCATCCCTAGCGTTTGTACTGGTTAGTACAAGATTGTATTCTTTAGCTTGGATTCTTAGCCAATCCACAATGCCTTCGTCGAGGGGTTTAGAAGTAAAATTGATGTTACTGAAATCAATCCGAATCACAGGACGAGGCGTAAAATCAAAGTTATTCTCGAGCCAAAGCCCAGCAAATAAGTCTTTGCGTCCTCTAAAAGCAGCTTTTAAGGTAGAGAGCAACAATGACTTTCCGAACCGACGCGGACGTGCCAAGAAAAATACGCCGCCTTGCATAAACTCTTGAAAATACATGGTTTTGTCCACGTAAATATAGTTACTTTCGCGGATTTTAGTAAAATCTTGAATACCAATCGGGAGGCGCATGAGGTATTTTACTTGATCACGGTGAGCTTTATCCCCGTGAGTCTCCATAAATAACCCCCACTATCTCGAGACAGTGGGGGTTTAAGTGGTGCACTTGAAGGGATTCGAACCCCTGGCCTTCTGATCCGTAGTCAGACGCTCTATCCAGCTGAGCTACAAGTGCTTGCTTAGTTGCGACCCACTTGCTAGACGGGGTGTTACTGGTTTACAACTGGCGGAGGGAGAGAGATTCGAACTCTCGGTACAAATTTCTTCGTACGACGGTTTAGCAAACCGTTGGTTTCAACCGCTCACCCATCCCTCCAAGGATAGTTCTTGGGATTATGGTCTGGCGGAGGGTGAGGGATTCGAACCCCCGGTAGAGTTCCCCCTACTACAGTTTTCAAGACTGTCGCCTTCAACCGCTCGGCCAACCCTCCTCAAGAGAGCCGCACCTTTTGACAAGTGCGAGCGAGAGTGTATCAGGCTTGTGAGGGCGTGTCAACAGGTGGAACTGGGTGGCATCTTGAGGGTATACTTTTTGTTCGATGATTGAAGGTTTTTTAGGTTCAGAGCGGTTCGAGGTCAAGGTTCGTCTCGAGGGTGATAAGTTACTTGGGCGTGTTGGTGGCGCATTGATGGCTCGAGATGTGAAACTCGATTTAACAGCCACAGGGGTGACTGGGCGGGTTGGTGGCTCGAATGGTTTTGATGTGCGCTTAAGTTTAGAGGGCGGCGAACTGATTGGTTTTGTCGGCAACGACCCAATTGCCATGCGTGGTGTAGATGTGGTGGTCGGTACGCTGGGCGATGGTTTTTCGGCACAAGAATTTGGCGCTCGGCAATCGGGAACAAAGTTAATTGGCAGTATTGGTGGGTTACTCGGTAAGCCATTTAGCTTGGATTTAGGGCAAGCCCCCGGTTGGTTGGGGGCGCTGGTGGTGCTGGTGGCGTTTTATGCCCTCGAGAAACACAAGAGTGCTTAAGTATCTACCGCCTACATTTTAGATTTTTCAAAAAGCGGCAAATCTGTCATTTCGGCGGTAGATACGCTGTCCTTACTCCTTTTAGTCGCAAAATGTTTTAGGAAAAACACCTAAAACATTTCGGGGAGGTACTTAGATGAACCTAGCAGGGGACTCAACCAAAAGCCGTGTCTTGTATGCCTTGCGCGGCTCTGGAGGCGGGACAGCCAACGATGTGGCGCAGACCCTAGCCATCAGTATTCCTGCCGCCAGACGACACCTGATGGACTTAGAAGCCGATGGTTTACTCGAGTCTAAGGTGTACCGTCAGGCGGGGCGGGGTCGTCCACAGCATGTTTTTCGGGTTTCACAAGCAGGTGAGTCGCATTTTCCAACCCGTTATGCCCAACTCTGTACCGATATTTTAGAGCATATCGAACGCTTGTATGGCAGTGGTGCAGTGCTGTCGGTGTTGGACAGCCGCAATATGGTTTTACTCGAGCAGTGGCAACCTCGTATTCAAGGTTCGCTCGAAGAGCGGGTGGATTCTTTATGCGAAATTTTAAGTGAACTTGGTTATCAAGCCAGTCTCGAGCCGCATGTTTTGGGTTGGGTTTTGGTGCAGCGCAATTGCCCAAATTTGGATGTGGCGCGAACATTTGAAGCAATGTGCAGCAGCGAATCGGCATTGTATCAGCAGCTTCTAAACACAGTCGTCAAACGCGAAACTCGGGTTCTTGATGGCTCGAGGGCTTGTCGGTATTTGATTGAGCGCTAATCGGACGGTTTGATTGAGCGCTAATCGGTTTCTTCTTGGTGCATGGTGCTTTTGCGTTCGATTAAGCGTGGTTCAAAACGCACTTGACGTGGGATGCCTTTGTATCCACTCAGGCGTTCAATCAGCAGTTCGGCGGCGGTTGCCCCCATCGCTTCGACAGGTTGGTGCAGCGTGGTTAGACCACGGGCTTTTGCCCAAGGATGGTCGTCAAAACCAATGATTCGGACATCACGTCCGATTTCGAGGTTACGGGCGGTGGCTTCGTCCATCACCGCAAGCGCCACCAAATCGGCGGCGGCAAAAATGTTGACTGGAAAAGTTGCCGTCTCGAGAATGCGTTGTGCCGCAGTACGGGCGTTGTTTAAGTCAAAGGTGATGGTTTGGATGTTCTGGTCTGGAATGGGGCGTGTGGCGGTCTCGAGGGCGCGTTTGAAGCCACGCATTCGGTCTTGGAAGACTGTATTTTTGAAAACTTCATCAAGGTCTTGGTGAACACTAATCGCGTAAATATCGCCGTTTAAGGCAGCTAAGGCATTGGCTGCTAGTTCACCGCCGAGTTCGTTGTCTAAATAAATGCTGTCGTAGTGTGGGCTGCTTCCGTCCACAATCACCACAGGTTGACGGGTTGGGAGTTTACCGTCGGGGTATAAATCCCCTAAGTTGTGGCTTGCCATGACAATCCCGTCTGATTGATAAGCAAGGGTACTCGAGTTGAGGTAACGCTCTAAGCGTTCGCGTCCGATGAGTGGAAACAGGGCGCTGTCGTAGCGGTGTGTTTCTAAGGTTTTCTCGAGTCCGGACAGCAAGCGAATATAAAATTCTGTGCCGACGACTTGTAAAATAATGCTGACGCTGTAACTTTTGCCACCCGCCACCCGACGAGCATGGGGGTTAGGGATAAAGCCAAGTTCCTGCATGGCGCTGCTGACCCGTTCACGGGTTTCTGGGCGTACAGATTTATGATTGTTTAAAACCCGTGAAACTGTTCCTACGCCTACGCCAGCTTTATCGGCAACTTCTTGGATGGTCAGTTTCATGGTCTCCTTGTAAAATTTTGAGAGAATGCTTGGCGCAAACCCAAACTCTGTAGTTTTGCGCTTTATTAGGCTGCATTTTAGCATATCTCAATCTGACCTTAGACAAAATATGTACAAATGTTGCAAATTTACGCTTTGGTCAGTCATTGTGGCAAACCAGACAGGTTAAAATCCCTGAGTGGTTTTTTTCTTTGCTCGAGTGCTACAAAGTGTATTGGTGCTGTGGCTGGTAGGCACAATTGCTTTTGCTGGGCTGCACTTAACAGGTGATCCGATTGCCCTACTCAGCGCCGAGGATGCCACACCACTCGAGCGCCAAGCCTTGCGCCAAGCCTACGGTCTCGAGCAACCTGTGTTTATTCAATACCTGATTTTTTTAAGCAATGCTGTCAGTGGTAATTTGGGCAATTCATTCTACAGCCCCCGCCCTGCCATGTACTTATTGATCGAGCGTTTACCTGCCACATTACTGTTGGTCTTGATTGGGCTAAGCCTAGCCATGTGTCTCGGGATTCCACTGGGTATTTACTGTGCGGCTCGAGTCGGTTCAAAACTTGATAGCACTGTTCAAACCTTAAGCAGTCTGCTTTTAAGCGCTCCGACTTTCTGGATTGGGATTTTGCTGATTCAAATTTTTGCTGTCAATTGGCGGCTTTTGCCCTCGCAAGGCAGTGGCACATTGGCACACTTGATTTTACCAGCCATTACGTTAGCGCTCCCTCGAGCCGCCGTGTACACCCAAATTCTGCGCTTGCAACTGCTCGAGGTGCTTGGTCAAGATTTTATTCGCACCGCGCGAGCCAAAGGGGTTTTCGAGCGGCGTGTGTTGTACCATCATGCCCTTAAAAATGCTCTGATTCCTTTTGTGACGGTTTTTGGAATGCAATTGGCAGGACTGTTGTCTGGCGCAGTGATTGTCGAAAATTTATTTGCCTATCCCGGAATGAACCGTGTGGCACTCGATGCAATCAACCGTTTGGACATGCCCGTGATTCTGGCGTTTGTGCTGCTTAGCGCTCTGGTCTATGCGGTGGTCAATTTACTGACCGATATTTCTTACGGGTTAATAGACCCTCGAGTGCGTTATGAATAGTCTGGCTCGAGTTTTTATTCCCCTGTTGGTGCTGGTCTTACTGGCTATCTTTGCGCCGTTGTTCTTGCCAAATCCAAACGCCCAGAATTTGCTCGAGACGCTGCGCCCGCCATTTGTGAATTGGCAGTACCCACTCGGCACAGATGAACTCGGACGCGACCTGTTGACTCAACTGCTGCATGGGCTACGGGTTTCGTTGCTGGTGGGCTTATTGTGTAGCCTGATTTCAGCCTGTATTGGCGTGCCACTGGGTTTAATCGCTGGCTTACGTGGTGCATGGTTGGGGACTCTAATTATGCGAGCCACCGAGGTACAAATGGCATTGCCAACGGTGCTGCTGGCATTGGTCACACTGGCGCTTCTTGGGGCTGGACTAAATAATTTAATTGTGGTGATTGGTGTCTTTGGCTGGGCTGGCTTTGCCCGTTACACCCGAGCCACCGTGCTGGTACAACGCCAACTCGAGTATGTGCTGGCAGCCAAAGCCCTTGGCGCAAACGACCACCGCACGGTACTACGCCATATCCTGCCCAATGTCGCCAGTGGCATCCTGTTACAAATCAGTTTGGATTTCCCACAGAACATCATGCTCGAAGCCAGTCTTTCTTTTCTTGGCGTGGGGGTTGGCGTGGATACCCCAAGCCTCGGGGCAATGGTCTCGAGGGGTTATGTGCATCTGTTTAGTGGCGCGTGGTGGCTGAGTTTTCTGCCCGGTGGACTGATTATGCTTTTGGTCTGGACGGTGACTTCTCTAAATGAAAAAATTCGGGTTCTGACCGACCCTCGAGTCGACCCCTGAGTCAAAAACACTACTCGAGCCACTGAACTTCATCGTGGTCTCATCGTTACTTTGCAGGATAACAGTGTGAAACTTCTGATTGCCATTGCCTGTCTGTGCTTGACTGCTTGTAGTGCCTTTGAACCCGGCGGCAGTTTTAACCCGCTTGTGTTGCGACCCAATGGAAATTTTAATCTTAAAGCTGGCTCGAGCAGTGTTTTTAGCGTGGTGGTTGGAACATTACCCAACATTGGTATCAGCCCAGCCGCTTTGTACCGCGAGAGCAGCAATCAAATTTCATTGTCAGGTTCAAACCGCAGTCAAGCCCGACTAGACCTTGCTGAATTAACGGGTACGGTACTCCCCGAAGATTGGCGTTTAGACATCAGTGGCGATTCCATCGAACTGATTAGCTCCTCGAGCAGCGTCAACACCTTTGATACAATTCAAACCATCAGCCAGATTCAATTCGGCACATACCGTATTGGCGGTTCAATCAGCGTACCCAAGACCGCCAAAGTCGGTTCGTACCAAGTTCAAGCCCGAATCAATCTGCGCCGCGCTGCACCTCTGATTCTCGAGTGGAGTGTCAATGTCACCGCACCCTAAACTATTTTTTTAAGAGCATACTGGTAAAGTGCTTACGGGCTTTAGCCACTTTTGGTGCAACCACGCCCATGCAGTACGGCTGAAATGGATTGCGGGCAAAATAGTTTTGATGGTACGTCTCGGCGCTATAAAACTTCTCGAGCGGCACAAGTTGGGTCACAATCGGCTTATCGTAAACACTCGAGAAAGCGCTTATGGCTTCTTTAGCAGTTTCAACTTGTAAATCTGAATGGGTCAAGATAATACTGCGGTAACTCTCGC
>JAYWHB010000789.1:0-2043 GCA_043777915.1 Deinococcales bacterium | reverse complement strand
TCGGCTGTCACCCCAGCCGCCCGAATCAAAAAGCCCTTAGAAAACCCGTTGCGAAACGAACACAAACTAAGGCGCAGGGAATTTTTAGACTCGAGCATCACTCGAGTTGCTGTATTTGTGAGGTTTTTTTATGTGCGGAATAGTTGGTTATATTGGAACACGCAACGCCACCGAAGTCTTAATTTCTGGTCTTTCTAAACTCGAGTACCGTGGCTATGATTCTTCGGGTGTAGCAGTCCATGATGGAACAAATCTGGTGGTGCGTAAAAACGCTGGCAAGCTGGCGGTACTACAAGCCGAACTCGAGCAGCAGCATTTAATTGGCACGCTTGGCATTGGACACACACGCTGGGCAACCCACGGCAAGCCCAACGATGTTAATGCCCATCCACACGCCTCCGAAGATGGCAGTATCGTGATTATCCACAATGGGATTATCGAAAATTACTTGCCGTTAAAAGAGGCTTTAATTGCTCGAGGACACGTTTTTAAGTCCGAAACCGATTCCGAAGTGCTGGCGCATTTAATCGAAGAAAAATATAATGGAAATCTCGAGGAAGCTGTGCGAAACGCTTTATCCGAGGTTCGCGGCGCGTATGGGATTGTGGTCACACATGTCAATCACCGTGAAATTGTGGCAGCCAGAACCGTTTCGCCACTGGTCATGGGCGTGGGAGTAGGGGAGATGTTTTTGGCTTCCGACGTACCTGCGCTGCTGAATTACACTCGAGAGGTTGTTTTTCTGCACGATGGTGACATGGTGGTGCTGACCGACTCGAGCTACCGAATCATGGATCTTCAAGGCAACGCTGTCTCGAGAGATGTGACCCACATTGACTGGGATGCCGAAGCTGCCGAAAAAGGTGGCTATGACACCTATATGCTTAAAGAAATCTATGAACAACCCCAAGCCTTGTCCAACACGCTTCTGGGGCGTTTGCACGACGAAACCGGCGAAGTTGATTTAGAACTTAACCTTGACCCTGCCAGTTTTAAGCGCATCAGCATTATTGCTTGTGGTACAGCCTTTTACGCTGGCTTGGTCGGCGAATATTTGATTGAACAGTTGGCTCGAGTGCCAGTCGAAATAGATGTGGCTTCCGAGTACCGTTACCGTCAACCTTTGGTTTCAGAAAATACCTTAGCTATTGTGATTTCGCAAAGCGGCGAGACAATAGATACTTTAGAGGCATTGCGCGAAGCCAAAAAAAGCGGCGCAAAAACCCTAGGTATTATTAATGCTAAAGGCTCGAGTATGACAAGGGAAGTTGACGATACGCTCTATATTCATGCTGGTCCAGAAATTGGTGTGGCAAGCACCAAAGCCTACACCAGTATGGTCAGCGCAATGCTGATGCTGGCGTTGTGGCTCGGACGCGCTAGGGGTACACTTGATGCTGTCAAGGGCGCTGAACTAATCCGCAGCGCAAGGGAATTGCCGCGTTTGGTCGAAGAAGCCTTATCCGAGACTCGAGTGGCGAATATTAAACGCATCGCAGAAAAATACAAAGATGCCCGTGACTATTTATTTTTGGGTCGTGGGGTCAACAGTCCAACGGCTTATGAAGGCGCACTGAAACTTAAAGAAATTAGCTACATTCATGCCGAAGCCTACGCAGCCGGCGAAATGAAACACGGACCGATTGCGCTGATTGATGAAAACCTGCCCGTGGTGGTGATTGCCACTGACAGCGTGCTACTCGAGAAAACCATCTCTAACATTCAAGAAGTCCGCGCTCGAGGTGGCAAGGTGATTGCTGTGGTTTCAGATGGCGACACCGAAGCCAGTCGTCATGCTGACGATATTATTATTGTGCCAAAAAGCCACGAGATGGTTTCGCCAGTGGTCAATGCGGTTGCGATGCAGTTGTTGGCGTATTTTACGGCTACGGCGCTGGGTAAGGACGTGGATAAACCACGTAACCTCGCCAAATCTGTGACAGTTGAATAAATTTAAAGGTGTGAAAGTGTAACTGTTGTTGTAGCTCAGTAATATAAAGTTTAACCGTAACTACTCAGGATGTATTGGGTAAAACCAAACTC
>JAYWHB010000788.1:0-5666 GCA_043777915.1 Deinococcales bacterium | reverse complement strand
TAAGCGACGGAAACGTTTGAAAGCGTTGTTGGATGATAATTACTTGTTATCGCTACTTGGCTTGGCAGGCAAGGCATAGTTGGTGCGTTTGCCCTAGGCGACCAACCAGAACGTTGCGAGATTTGCGCCACCCGCTCACGAATTTTTGCCAGTTGACTTAAGGGTTGCCAAGACTTGATTTCCATGATTCTAGTGTACTCTTTTGACTGCTTGAAGCAATAACCACTGTAGATTTTAAGACCACAGTGGTTATTGAATTTGAATTACGGCAGTGTGCAATTGCTAAAACCAGTTGTACCAGAAATCAGTAACGTGCCAGTGCCAGCAGGATTTAATCCATTCACAAACGATTCGATACCCGGTGTAGCTGTAGCAGACATTCCATTGATACCAAAGGTATTGGTATTTGTTGTTTGTCGGCGTAAGCCAATGCCTGATACTCCCAAATTTACACCAGAGCCGTTACTGGTATTACCCGAGATATTTAAGCAAACCGTAGCATTACCTGTGCTATTACCAGAATCAACCCGAATTCCATAACGATTTCCACTCAACGGAGAGGCGGAAGTATTGCTCTGAATTTTAGCTCGCATTGTGCCATTAGAAGCTCTGACGGCTGCAAGAATCCCGTCGCCATCTGATTGACTGATGTTATTAGAATTGGCAGTGACATTTAAGCTCGGATTGGCTGTCGCAACGCCTGAAGAGTTAGACGCAACCAAGAAAATACTTGGACTACCAAGCGTATTATTTATCGCCAAGACATTATTAGAAACAGTCGCTGTGGCATCACTGTACTCATCCACTGATACCACAATCCCATTGCCTGCGATTTGTGCTATTGGAGTACCAACAGTACCGTTATTTGAAATGTCAAAGTTAGCAGTTGCTCGAGAAGCCGAGTTTATTTGCGAAACTGAAGCAGTAATGGCTGTTCCACCAAGACGATTCGCTGCCGATTGCCCAGCAATCAGGTTGCCTATAATACTAATGATGTCGGTAGCACTTCCAGATGTTCCAAAAACTGTCGGGCTTCCAGCCGCATTTAAATTACCAGCTTGGGCAAGAATCCCAGACCCAGAAGGAAAATTAGAAATGGTGTTACCCGCAATAGCTGCTCTGGTGACTTTAGCGACTGTGCTGGCTGAACCAAGCGCCCGAAGACGAATCCCAGACCCTTTAGAATTGGCGGCGGCAGTCGCACTGGTAATGGTGTTGCTCGAGATGGTGGCATTACTAATTGTGCCATTGAAATTAGAAATATCAACCCCGTGATAATACGCATTACTTAAGGTATTGCCCGTGATTGTCACCGCACCCGAAAGATTATTTTCTGTGCCTAAGGTACTGGTGTTAAAACCAAGGTTGGCGGAATCCACACCAAGACCGGTTCCAGAATTGCTGATTGAACCATCAGTAAAACTAAAATTGGTCACACCAGTACCTTTAATGCCGTACCCAACTGTCGAAGCAATGTTCATTCGAGCAAAAGAGGGGCTTTGTGTACTGGTTAAAGAAATACCATCCGCCGTTGCATTCTGAATTGTTCCACCACTGGCGGCTGTACCCGTACCCGTCACGATTAAGCCGCCGCTCGAGCCAGTGTTGTTCAGAATAATTCCACTGGCTGCACCGTTAGAACTGATGCTCCTAAAGTTCAGGTTACTCGAGCCAATGGTTGTGTTTGCCACATTCAAAGCTGTTCCTGTGGTTGTGGTGAGCGTATTGTTTGTGCCGGTCACATTGACTGTACCGCCACCTCCAGCGCTAAAAGCAGCTTGACCACCAGTAGAAAGGGTTAAATCACCACTAAAATTGATGGTTGCACCAGTGTTATTTAGCAAACCAATGCTCGCGCCGTTGCCATTCATTGCTCCAGAAAAGGTTTTTGTGCCACCTGTAGTGTTTTCGATGTATACCAAAGGACTATTCGTATCGGTGATTGACCCTGCGTAACTAAAATTACCTGTGCCACCAGCCATATAAATGTTGTTACCGCCACTATTCTGGATGCTACCCGCAAGAATGTTGACTGTAATTGCTCCATTGGCATAACTAATACCGTCAGTTGCTGTTCCACTAATATCAATCGTGTTTAGGGTAATTGTGCCACCTGTTGTAATCTGTGTATATATTCCCTCTCGTTGGGCTGTATTACTAATCGTCAACGAAGTAGCATTGATTGTTGGTGAGCCACCATTAACAAAAAATCCATTTTTTGCTATATTGCTAAGACTCACAGTCCCTAAGTTAAATGTTCCTGCACTCGAGACTATTGTGATCCCATCAGCCGTCGTGCCAATCATATTGGTGACAGAAATTGTTGAAGCAGTGAGTGTTCCGGCTGCATTGCTGAGGCTCACAGCATTAGAACTACTGGCGTTTGAACTGATCGAACCAAAAGTTGCAGTTAGTGTGCCGTTTACCAGATTGAGTGCCGCGCCAGTCGTGTTATTAATATTGACATCACCGATGGTTAAAGTACCTACCGAACCACCAGTCAGACTGTAATTAGCGGCGGGGGTATTGCCAACAAGTAAGCCTTGTACGGTGTTGCCTGAATTTAAGGTGATGGCATCTCCACCAGAGTTCCCAATGGTGGGTTTTGTTCCAGCTACTTCGATGGTATCTCCACCAACGGTTAGCGCCGCACCTTGCCCAATCAGTTTTTGACCAGCCTTTAAGGTAATCCCAGCATTTTGCCCTGTGGTGCTGTTATCGCCGTTATAAACATAAATTGTGTCAGATGCTACCGAAGCCGTTTGTGCCTCGAGCAGTGTTTTGAATGGACTCGAGAACCGCCCATTGCCTGTAGTTACAACATTGTTCTTGACAAACCAAGTCACAGCATTGGCAATGGTCACTCCAGCAGGGCGTGTCCAAGTACACGTTCCATCACCAATCGAATAATTAAAACTGTCGGTGGTGCGTAAATTTGCGGCTGGGTTAATGCTTAGACTTCCGTCTGTATTGATTGTTATGTTGCTCGAGTTAGCAGGAGTGCCAACCAGTGCAGTTGTTAAGGTTGCCCCACCCAAAGCCGAGAATTTAGGAGTTAATAAACCACCAGCCGCATTAAAACTTTTACCAATATTGCCATTGACCGTGTAATTCGGCGGCGTGTTATCGGTGATTAAGAATTTCCCGCCCATTAAAGCTGTTTCGGTATTCGTTCCAACGCCAACGGTGCGGACTCCTGTAATGTACGTGGCTGCTCCTGAACCTAGGCTTGTACCGCACATTGCCGCCACTTGCGGTGAACCACCAAGGGCAGTGGCTCGAGTGGCGGCGTTGGTTGTGCCTTGTTCTTCGATGCTTTCGGTGACTCGAGGGGCGTTGTCGGTAAAGACCAGAAAAGTCATGCTGTACCGATACGCAGTGCTGTTCGGGTCGTTGCTTTGTGGGACTCGTAACCCAAGGTTAATTGTGCCTTCGTTGCAACCAACATTTGCACCGGGGTTACAAGTTGTACCCGCTATGGTTCGGTACGTTCCAGTGCTGCCTTTACGAGCAATAAAACCATAATGCAGGATACCTTCACCACTAACACCATTGTTGATTAAACTGCCTTCTGAAGCTGTGGTCAGCGTACCGATTTCGCCTCGAGTAAAAATTTGTAAGTCGGCTTTGGCATTATCCACGCAAGGCACACTCGAGCAAGCCCCTGCGGTGGTCATGGTGTGAATCGGTAATAGCGTATTGACGTTTGGGTTGAGTGTGCCACCAAAGGTTTGAATGTTACGAAACCCACTACCACCAACATTGCCATTTTTGTGATACGCCACAAGGGTTAAATTGGCAAGATTACCCGCGTTATTATTTGTGACCTTAAACGGCGCGATTAAGTACCTGTCTCCACTGCTTGGACGATCAATGTTTTGCAAGGTTTGCTGTGTAAAAACCAAGGTGCTTTCGGTGACAGGGCTAAGGGCTTGACTCGAGAGTCGCGGATTGGGAATAAATTTTGACCCTTGGACACCTAAATTACTATCAATCTGCAAAGTCACACTGCCTAAAAGTGTGGGTTTGAATGTCTGGTCTGGGGAGACTGGTTTGACTTCTGGGCTTGGGGCTTGCAAGCACGCCATCAGTGCCACAGGTAAGGTTAGGGCAAGAATGCGTTTCATGGTTGTTCCTCAAAATTCATAAAATCATTGAATTCAAGAGGTGAGCCACTTGTTCCTATTGGTAAGGAAACACCAGTAACAACCAGATATTGGTGTTCCTCGAGATGCGGCGGGGCATAAAATTGTTTTTTTGGAACTTGATTGGTCGGGATCATTATTTTCTCCTTAGTATCGGTAATCTATAACTCGAGCGTCACATGCCCGTCACATCAGTAAAAAAAGCAATGTGGTGCGACACAATACACCTAAAAATAGCGAAAAAG
Organism: Deinococcales bacterium; assembly: GCA_043777915.1. GTDB lineage: Bacteria > Deinococcota > Deinococci > Deinococcales > JAAFIG01 > JAAFIG01. The sequence goes on along the minus strand of JAYWHB010000788.1, from coordinate 1,276 downwards.
GCTTCTTATTTCATGACAAGCCCTTGACAGCAATCTGTTCAGATTCCTTTTACAACGATTCTCGAGTAAACTAAGCTCCGAGCAAATCCAAGGAGGAACTATGATTTCAAGACGCGATATTCTTAAGCTATTTGGTGTGGCAGGAGCAAGCACGGCGGTTGGCACACAGCAAGCCCAAGCCCAAAGCGGTGCATTGACCCTAACGATTCTGCACTGCAACGACACCCACGACCGCCTCGAGCCAACCACGATTGCTGGTACGGATGCGGCTGGCAAGGCATTTAGTGTCCAGTACGGTGGGGTTGCGCGGATTAAAAGCGCCATCGAAACCCTGAAACAAGGCGCGGTTAATCCAATTGTGGTGGATGCTGGCGATGTCTTTACAGGAACAATATACGGCATGATTTACAAAGGACTTGCCGACCTTGCCTATATGGAATCCTTTGGGGTACAAGCCCAGACGATTGGCAATCACGAATTTGATGGTGGAGCAGCCCCGCTTGCTGATTACATTAAAAATGCGACATTTCCTGTGGTCAGCGCCAACATTGATGCCAGTGCCGAACCATTATTAAAGGATTTAATCAAAAAATCCACGGTTCTCGAGGTTCAAGGGCAAAAAGTCGGGATTGTTGGCGTGACCACCCCAGATACCCCAATCACCAGCAGCCCCGGCGATAAAGTCAAATTCTTAGACCCGAAAATGGCAGTTCAAGCCGAAGTGGACAGGTTGCGTGCCACTGGTGTTAGTAAAATTATTTTATTAAGTCACCTTGGGTACTCCAAAGATATTGCTTTAGCCAAAGAACTAACTGGTGTTGGCGTGATTGTCGGTGGACATTCACACACCCCATTGGGTAAACTCGAGGGCAATGGGTTGCCAACTTCCGAGGGCAATTATCCAACGGTCTTAAAAGATGCCAATGGCAAGAACATTCTGGTTTTGCAAAGCTGGGAATGGGGCAAGGTGTACGGCAGTATGCGCGTTACCTTTTTAGCCGACGGCACACCACAATTCTGGAAAGGCACACCAGTACCCGTGACCAATGCCTTCAAATCCGATGCGCGACTTGCTGCCACTGTCAAAGCCTTTGCTGTGCCAATTGAAGCCTTTAGACGCAATGTGGTTGGCGCAGCCGCCGTGCGCTTAAATGGTGATCGTGCCGATGTCCGCAAACGCGAAACCAATTTAAGCAACGTCATTGCCGATGCTAACCTTTGGAAGACCCGTACTTACAACACCACAATTTCCTTGCAAAACGGTGGTGGTGTCCGC
>JAYWHB010000787.1:0-2047 GCA_043777915.1 Deinococcales bacterium | reverse complement strand
TGCCACCATGCCCGCAATTATGGTACACATTGCAAAAACAGGAGATGCTGCTGCAACTGTAGCTTGGTACAGGGCTTTTGTTAATGCAGGTGGGTGGGTGGATACCATTGGATTATCGTATTACCCAATGTGGCATGGTAATTTTAGTAATCTCAGCAGCACCATCAGTCAATTGCGTTCAAATTTTAACTTTGCAAAAGTCTATGTTGTCGAAACCGCCTATTACTGGTCAACCAACCAAGGAGGCTACACCGGCTTACCATATCCACAAACCCCACAAGGACAATACGATTATCTCAAAGCCTTAAAACCCGTGGTACAAAACGCAGGTGGTAGCGGCATTTTCTACTGGGGTGGTACTTGGACACAAAGCAGCAAATGGCTAAAAGCACCCGGCTGGTCTGATGATGATGCCTCGAGACGCGCCTTGTTTGATGATAATGCCAAAGCCACCAAAGGCATTGATGGCTTAAATTAAGGCAGACTCGAGAGGGTATGCTAAAAACCATGAGTTTTGTTTGTCCAGCTTGTGGTTTTATGGGTCTCGAGAAAGTGCCGTGGTATCAAAAAACCTTGGCTTCTGGGCAAGTCGTTTGGCGTACCTCGCATGAAATTTGCGCCTGTTGTGGCATTGAATTTGGGCGTGATGATTATGCGAGTGGCAATCTCGAGCAACGCACCGAGGCGCATAAAAGCTGGGGTTTACGTTGGGTCAAATCGGGAAGGCGTTTTGTAGTTGAAGCAAAAAAACCCGCAAACTGGAATGCAGCCCAGAACATTTTATGGCAAAATAAGCCATGACCAACCAAGAAACTTGGCTCGAGCCTGTGCTGCTTTGCGGTCAGTACATTCGTCTCGAGCCACTTGACCCTGTGCTTCATGCCGCGCCGATGTTTGAGTTCTTTGAGCCTCGAGTGACGACGTTTTTAGGTCCAAGCAGCAGTATCCCAATTGAATCGGTAGAAGCCATGCAAGCCCATCTCGAGCAACAAGTTTCGCGCATCAGTTGTGTTCATTGGGCAGTGCGGATGCTCGAAACAGGGGCTGTGGCTGGACGGGTTTTATTTGCCGATGTGCAGGTAGCCAATGCTTGCCTAGAAATTGGTACGGTCTTAATGCCTGCTTTTTGGGGTGGTTTTGCCAATGCCGAATCTAAGTTATTACTTCTGACTCGAGCCTTCGAGACCCTTGGAGCGAATCGGGTGCAATTTAGTGTGGATTCCGAAAACTCGCGTTCAATTGCGGCGTTACAAAAAATTGGGGCAGTTCAGGAGGGGGTGCGGCGGCAGTGTCTCGTTCGGCGTGGTTTGGTGCGTGACCTTGTGATGCTGAGTATTATTCAGTCTGAGTGGCAGGGTGTGAAGTCAAATCTCGAAGCTCGAGTAGGCTGATTCCGTGCGAGAAGGTAGGCTCATCCGTTAGTACGACGACAAATCCCTGTTAAAGCGCGTAAAATACTTTCATGAGTGTTGTTCTCGAGGTTAATCACCTCTCTAAAAAATATGGGACTCGGGCGGCGGTGGACGATGTTTCGTTTACCTTAAATTCGGGTGAAGTGGTCGGGTTTCTAGGTCCAAACGGGGCGGGTAAAACCACAACCATGCGAATGATTGCGGGCTTAATCAGTCCGACAGGTGGCAATGTCAAACTGCTTGGCAAGTCCGTACCGAGCGATGCCTTAAAGCACATGGGGGCAATGATTGAAGAGCCTTCGTTTTATCCGTATCTTTCTGGGCGCGATAATTTGCGTTACGCTGCCAAATTACATGGTGGAATTTCTGAATCTCGCATCGAAGAAACCCTTCTTTTAACCGGTATGAAAGCCAGAGGCGCAGACCGCGTTGCCAAATACAGCCAAGGGATGCGGCAACGCCTTGGACTGGCTCGAGCGCTGCTTTCTAGCCCAAAGTTACTGATGCTCGATGAACCCGCCAACGGACTTGACCCTGAAGGGATTGCCGAACTGCGCGAAGTGATTAAGAGCTTTGGCGACCAAGGGATTACGGTTTTTGTCTCGAGCCATATTTTGTCCGAAGTCGAAAAATTT
>JAYWHB010000786.1:0-5671 GCA_043777915.1 Deinococcales bacterium | reverse complement strand
CAGATTCTTTGTCGGCTTCAAAGTACCATTGTGAACCAGTTGGTAACGTACCACTTTTGTGTTGAATGACTTCGTTGCCGTTCTTGATGACGACCTGTTCGATCAAAAGATTCCAGCCTAATGCAAAGTCAATGTTGTATTCGTGCAGTTCGCCCGCCCCATCACCACTTGGGCAGTTTTCTTGTCCAGTTACTTGAACAGCACTTGAGGCATACACCCAGTTGACTGTGAAACCACGTCCACCCACAGCAATTATGCCTAAGGGTGTGCCGTCACGGTTTGGCTCGAGCGATGCCTTTATACCCCTTGGATTGATTGGCGTGGAAGTTACACCAGCACCACAACCTTGGGTCAACTCGAGGGCTTCAAATGAGGTACTCTCGATGGTAGCTGGTAAGGTCAAGTCAAACTCGCCCGTTGCACTTAAGGGTGCTAAAGCCAAGTTTTTTCCTGAGTCGGACTCAAGTTTTAGGGTTGCCGCCAACGTATCTGTCCAGCCGCCCAGTTTACCGCGCACTCGGGTGGCACTGCTGCCAGCGTCCAGCCCACCAGACGGACCTGGTGCAACGCCAACCCCATCATCTTCAATACGGATAAACCATTTTTCACCACTCGAGATACCGCTTAGGTTTTTCCAAGTGGTGGTTTGCAGTAAGCTGTTCTCGAGTCGTTGCACCAAATTCCAACCAGTCTGTAAATTAAGATTGTACTTTGTGAAAAACACCTCATCACCACTGCCGCATTTTTCTTGACCACTGATGCTCAGAGCGCTCGAGGCGTACCACCAACCGACTGTACTTGAATACGACACCAGAAAAGTCTTACCAATGGCGGTATTACCCCGATAAACCGAAGCCGCCAGTTGACCCAACAAGGCATTTGGATTACTCAAGGTGAAATTGCCTTGGCAGCCTTCCTCTTTTAGACCAGAAGCTGCGCCTAGCAAGGCTAAGTTCAAAGTAGGAGGCAAGTTGATTTCAAAGCTGCCATCGGCTCCAGATGCGGCTGATGGCGCAGCAGTCAAGTCATTGGAGTTGCCCGTTCCGGGTTTTTCGAGCTTCACGACTAAGCCGTAACCAGCTTCGCCGAGCGTCCCCTTTAAGCGCGTGACGGTGCTACCCGTATCGCTACCTTTAGCAGCCGCAAAATCATTCGAGGTTTTTACGCCCCAAGTGACGGACGTGTTGATCGGCGCATTGATAAAACTGGTTTCTTCGGTGTTGCTTAAGACCAGATTCCAGCCTTGAATCAGCTTGAGGTTGTATTGCGTGTTGTTGCCTATCCGAGCCTCTACTTGAGTTTCTAATGCCGCAGGACAAGTCAGCGTTCCATTTAGCGTAATCGGCTCTTCGGCATACACCCAACGGGCAATTTTGTCACCACTTTTTGCCTCCAACTCACCCGCCGGCTGCCCAGCTACCTCGAGCGACGAACCCAACCAGACCGCCTCGGCATTAAGAGGTTGTACACTCACACCAGTGCAACCAGTGGGCGCTTCAAAGGCTGCTCCAAAGGCATCGGCATCTGGCAAATCTGGCAAGTTTAGGTTGAACGAAGCGCCACTGATACTGGCTTCGCTTAACCTAAAAGTCGGGTCACTCGAGAGTGAAAGCGCCACGGCTTTGCTACCGGCAGGAATCACAAATCCCTGCACCTCACCGCCAATGTTCACTTTTGTTATTGGGTTTCCACCGCCACCGCAAGCCACCAACAGCAGCAACAGCCACGGGGTCAAATATTTGGGTTGTTCGATCATGCGTACCTCCAAGTGTTTCATGTTCTGGTCAGCCTTAAAAAAAGGCTCGAGCGGAATGCTTGGGTGCTGTGGTTTCTTGAGTAATCCTCACCTCCGTGGTACAAGCACATAACATTGATTCAAAACTTTCGATCCGAGCTACACTGGTCGGTGCTGTAGAATGGTGTTCTCGAAGTGAGGTCAACTTATCAAACCAAGCGTCGCATGAGCGTCGCATGGGTTTTTAGAGGGCTTTTTAGGTTTTGTGCTTTGGAAATTGCTACTTAAACCTTAGCAACGACCAGATAAGTTTGTTATCCTGTCATTCGATGTTACCTGATGCCCTCGAGATGATTCCGTTTTCTAAACCCGTACATGCCACGGTGTCCCCGCCCGGCTCGAAAAGTTATACCAATCGAGTGCTGCCGATAGCCGCCCTCGCAAACGGCGAGAGTCAGATTGCTGGAGCGCTTTTTAGTGATGACACCTTGTACATGGCGCAAGCACTGCGGCAATTGGGCGTGCAGGTTCTCGAGGACGAAGCCAATCAGGGTTTTACCGTGCATGGAACGGGTGGAATTTTGCAAGCCTCGAGCCAGCCGCTTTTTATTGGGAATTCTGGGACAAGCGCTCGGTTTTTAGCCCCACTTGTGGCTTTAGGCAAGGGCGAATACGTGATTGATGGAATTGAAGCCATGCGGCAACGCCCACTCCAGCCATTGATTGATGCCTTAAATCAAATCGGTGGTGATGTCTCGAGTATTCAAGGTACAGGTTGCCCACCAATTCGAGTTATGGCAAAGGGAATCCGTGGTGGCAGTGTCCGAATTCGCGGCGACTTGTCGAGCCAATACTTAAGTGGTTTACTGATGAGCGCTCCTTATTTTGAGCAAGGTTTAGAACTGATTGTCGAAGGCGATTTGGTTTCTAAGCCTTACTTAGCGGTCACTGCTCAAGCCATGCAAGCCTTTGGGGTCGAACTCGAGAACCACAACTTCGAGCGTTTTGTGGTTAAGCCCAGTCGCTATCAGCCAGCCTCTTATTTGGTCGAGCCAGATGCCAGTGCCGCCAGTTACTTGTTTGCCGCCGCCGCCATTACGGGTGGGCGCGTGACTGTTCCCGGACTGGGTTCAAGCAGCTTGCAGGGCGATTTAGCCTTTGTGCGGATACTCGAGCAGATGGGTTGCACAGTTCAGATGACCGAAACCGAAACAACCGTCATTGGTACACCGCACTTACGCGGACTCGAGACGGTGGACATGAGCCAAATTTCGGATACTGCCCAGACTTTGGCGGCGGTAGCAGTTTTTGCCGACAGTCCAACAAGGGTGACTGGGATTGGTTTTATCCGTAAAAAAGAAACCGACCGAGTAGCCGCCGTGGTGACAGAGTTGCAGCGCCTTGGCATACAGGCGCTCGAGGAAGAAGATGGATTTGTAATTTATCCGGGCAAGGTCTCCCCTGCTCGAGTACAAACCTATGACGACCACCGTATGGCAATGAGTTTTGCTTTGATTGGCTTAAAACAAGTTGGCGTGACCATTCTTGACCCAAAATGTACCAGTAAAACTTTTCCCAACTATTGGGACGTGCTGGAAGAAATGCGAATCTAAGCCTTTAGGCTTTTACGTGGGTCAATAAACCGACGGCGGGTAATGGCAATGCGTTTGACCAAGCGCCTCGCTGCTTCCTCGAGTACATCTTGCGGCAGGTTGGTTAGGCTGTCAATTTCTAAATGCACCCATTCTTGATATTCACAGTTCTCTTCTTCGTAAAGCAGCACAAAATGTTCTCGGGTCTCGAGGTAAAAGACCCCAAGTAATCCATCGGGGATGTGCTGCTCTTTTAGGATTGCCCAAGCTGCGTTTAAGGCGGCTTCATCTTCAAGTTGGCTCATGGTCATGCCTTTAGAGTTTCTTTTGAAAAATTCGGTATCTTTTATAGGGTATTGCGCCAAGAGCTTTCATACCGTTGTTGATACCGTCGTTGCTTTCAAGCGTCCAGCCAAATTCGCCGCTCGAGTATTTCTTTTGTCCGCGCCAGAATGACTCGGCGTATAGCAGTGCATCTAAACCTTTACCGTGATATTCATCTAAGATGCCAAGGGCAACCAAACGCATTCGGGTGTACTTAAAAAATTGCAACTTAAAAATACCAAATGGCAAGAGCTTACCGCCAGTTCCGGGTAGGGCTTGGTTGAGGTCTGGCAAGACCAAACTAAAGGCGACTGGATTGCCGTCTATTTCTGCCATAAAGCTAATTTGTTGGTCGGCAACTTGCCCGAGTTGCTTTTTTAAGTGGTCTATTTCGCTTTCCGTCCACGGCACAAAACCAAGGTTGCGACTCCAAGCACTGTTGTAGATTTTTCGGATATGAACCACTTCCTCGTTCATTTTCTTAAAATTAAGTGGACGCAGAGTCACCCTCAAATTCTTCTTGACCCGCTCAGCAATTCGCCCAACCCGCTCTGGCAGTCCTTGCGCCACCGTCATTTTCCAAGCAAAGGTATCCTCGTATTTACTGTACCCAGCCGCTTCTGACCAAGCAATGTACTCGAGCGGGTTGTAATTCATCATGACAGCGGGCGGGTCTTCAAAGTTATCCACCAGAAAACCGTGCATGTCGTTTTGGGCAATTTTACTCGGACCTTTGACAATTTGCGCCCCTCGAGACCGCGCCCAGTTTTCGACTTGCTCGAGCAGTGCCTTAAAAATACTAGCATTATCGGCTTCTAAGCTCGAGAACAGCACTGTGTTTTCGTGGCGATACTGATTAAAGCTCTTATCGAGAATTGCAGCGATTCTGCCAACCACTTTGCCGTTGTCCAGTGCAATAAAAAGTTCGACCTCGGCATGGTCATAGAACGGGTTCTTTTTGGGGTCGGTGTCATCCCATTCTTGAATCAGCATCGGCGGAACCCAAGTCGGATGATGGCGGTACTTTTGGTACGGATAATCTATCCATTGTTTGCGTTCGGCTCGAGTTGAGACGCTGATAATCTGGGTCATGCCATACAATCTAGCCTTTTTGGGGACTTCGGCGCAATTTTGCCACACAAGACGAGAAACTATGAGTAAAATGGCGTATGTTCCTATACGCATCTCGGCGGATCATTGCGATGATTCCGATTTTACTGGCAGTCTCGATGGCAATTTTTGGCTTGATTCAATTGCAACCGGGCGATTTTATTGATGAACTCAGACTAGCCAACCCAAAAATAACCCAAGCCGATATTCTCAGGTTGCGCCGTGAGTACGGCTTAGACCAGCCTTGGTATGTGCAGTACGGCAAGTGGCTCAATCGGGCGGTTCGCCTAGATTTTGGCTTATCAAGAGAAAACGGCTATGAACCAGCCGCCAATTTTGTTTTTGAACAGCGCTTGGGTAATACCATTACCTTATCAGCAACCGCCTTTTTTATTGCGCTTTTTATTGGTATTCCAATTGGAATTTATGCGGCAGTAAGGCAATACAGCTTCCTTGACTACGTGACCACTTTTTTATCGTTTGTCGGTTTTAGTGTGCCAGTTTTTTGGCTTGGTATCATGATGCTGATTTTATTTGGTGTGACTTTTAAGATTTTCCCAACTGGTGGAATGCAAACCGAAGGTGTTACACAGTACATCGAAAGCGCCAAACAATTTGATGTCACGGGTCAAGTGCAAAGGGTAGAAACTCGAGAAGGCACATCTTTTATCACGATTGGAGTTTATGACGAAGCCACCAAACTCGAGATTCCCAAAGAATTTACCTTACCGTCTGGGATTCGCCCGTCGGTCACACAAGGCGATTATGTTTCCCAAGGGCAGAGTGTTGGGCAAGAAGTGACGGCGCAATCTTGGTGGGCTTGGTTACTTGACCGTTTGCACCATTTGGTTTTACCTGCGGTGGCGTTATCTATTATTTCGATTGCAGGTTGGACAAGGTTTATGCGAGC
>JAYWHB010000785.1:0-2051 GCA_043777915.1 Deinococcales bacterium | reverse complement strand
GTCCAAATACAACCCAGCCGCCTGAAGCGAAAAATCTGTTCCTCTATTTGCGTCTGTTGCAAATAATTCGCGCAAATGGGTGTCTTTAATTTCTTGGTAGTGTTGCTCGAGTGCCTGCCAAGCTGCTGACTGTGTGATTGACATAAAACTCCTTTGGACTGGCTGATTTTCTAATTTTTGATTGTAGAAAAATCACCTATTATGAGGTTTATCGAATAAACAGAAAGAGGAAAGCGGATGCTTAATTCCTCTTTCCTCTTTCTATTTCCTCTGCTTACCTCTGCTCGAGTGGAATCCAATGTGCATCCGAAGGACCCGTGTAATTGGCAGTTGGTCGCAAAATACTGTTCTTATGGGTGTATTCGATGATGCTGGCTGTCCAACCTGCAATTCTCGAGAGTGCAAATATCGGGGTAAAGAAAGATTTTGGTAAGCCAAGGTCGGAGTACACTACACCACTGTAAAAATCCACATTTGGGTAAATGCCGCGACTGCCAAGGCGAGCCACAACAATCTCTTCGACTTTTTCTAAAGTGCTGTACGCCACGCTTTTACCGTGTTTATTGGCAACCACTTCGGCATAGTCTTTTAGGACTCGAGAACGAGGGTCAAAGAATTTATAGACCGCATGTCCGACCCCCATGATTTTCTCTTTTTTCTCGAGTTTGGCGTTAATAAACGCTTCGGCATTTTCGGGAGTACCAATTAAGGCTAACATGTCCATCACGGCTTCGTTTGCGCCGCCGTGCAGTGGACCTTTAAGGCTGCCGATTGCACTGGTGACACTCGAGTACATATCCGATAAAGTGCTGGCAGTGGCAATGCCCGTAAAGGTACTGGCGTTCATACCGTGGTCAGCGTGCAGAATTAAAGCAATATCAAATAATCTGGCTTGCTCGAGACTTGGTTCGGCATCGTGCAGCATATACAAAAAGTTTGCCGCATGACTTAATTCTGACTTTGGGGCGATTGGCTCTAACCCTTGTTGTAAACGAAACAGGGCGGCAATAATTGTGGCGGTTTGGGCGGTTAAATTTAGCGCTTTGTCGAGTTTGCCGCTTTCGCTCACGTCATCGGCGTGGTCATCAAACATTGCTAGGCTCGAGATGGCGGTTCGCAGGGCGTGCATCGGATGCAGATTTTTTGGGTATAAACGCATCAGGGCGGTTAAACCTTCGGGAATAACCCGACGGGCTTTTAAGGCTAAATCAAAGGTCTCGAGTTCGGCTTTGCTGGGAAGACGGGCATTAAAGAGCAGAAAAGCCGTTTCTTCATAGGTGCTGTTCTCGGCAAGTTCTTGAATTGGAATACCGACATATTTGAGGATTCCTTTTTCGCCATCTATAAATGAGAGCTTAGATTCAGTGAAAACCACGCCTTTTAATCCGTCCATGACGGCTGGCTTGGTGCTAATAGAAACATCTTGTGGGGTTGGTTGACTCACTTTATAAGCTCCTTTGGTATTGCCTTTGGGTAGTTTACACCTCGAGCCATACCGAATTACAGGTGTTTCTTAAGGAGTGATTAGAATACGCACTTAGAGATGAAACACAAAACGCAAACGTTTGTTACTGATTAGGATTCTGCAAAAACACTGGATAACTGATTGGCAGGCATGGGTTCGGCAAATAAAAACCCTTGAACTGCGTCGCACTGCAATTCCTTGAGGATTAAATACTGGGCTTGGGTTTCTACACCTTCAGCCACAACCCGTAAACCAAGGCTTTGGGCGAGTAAAATAATCGCTTTGGCAATGGCTCGAGTTTGGTTTTTATCAATGTCACGCACAAAACTTTTATCCACTTTTAAGGCAGAAACTGGAAAGCGGTTTAAGTAACTCAAGCTCGAGTAGCCCGTACCAAAGTCATCTATTTGCACCCGAACACCCAAAGCACGCAAAGCAATTAGGTTGGTTTCGGCACTTTCGAGTAAGGCGCTTTCGGTGATTTCAAGAATTAAACGGTGTGGCTCGAGACCAGTTTGGGTTAAAATTTGGTGAACAGTTCCAACAAAGGTATCGGTTTCAAATTGCCGACTGGCAACATTGACAC
>JAYWHB010000784.1:0-5686 GCA_043777915.1 Deinococcales bacterium | reverse complement strand
GGCTGCTTTCGTAACCAAGGGTGGACAGCAGGGCTGTGGCTGCCTGGCGCAAGCCTCGGGTGGCAAAATCGGCAAGACAGGTGTTCAATTGGCTGCGAAGGTCGCTCATGTTGGTGCGGGTAGTCTAACACCAGACTCGAGCCACTTTATGCAGATTCTAAAAATTGTGGTGGTGCAAACAAACCACGTCTTCGCAAAGGTAACGGGGACTGTGTTTCACATAATACCTTTAATCGCGGCATGGTTAGGGCTGACTCGAGCAAGTAAAAAGGCATCGGTAGTGCCGCCACTGTGGTTGTCCAAGCAGGAGCTTCTTGCCCTCGGCGTTCGGCTAGTAATTCGAGAATCGCACCAGCCGTTGTCCGGTGCATTGGTGAATCAAAAATAGGTTCTGGAATCACCCCAAAGTCCGGGTATGCACTGGATAAGTTAAGTACATATTGCCGTAACTCGAGACTATGACGGTTTAAGGCAGCCTTGGCAAGTTCATTGAGCATATTGGCTCTCCCAGAGGTCTAAAAAAGCGTAATGGGCTTTTAATTCGTCTCCTTTGCTGAGAAATGATTCAAGCCTTGCCCAAATTTCTTCTTTTGAACCATCTATTTCTTTAAGTAAACGCTTTGCATCTTGAATATCGGTATCGTCACGCCAAGCACTAAGTTTCATGGCAAGCAGTTGAATGGCACTGACTTGCCGAACAGTGATTCCTTGAGTCGCAATTAAGGTCTGACCGAGTTCTAACCCAACAACAAAGCCTTTTGCGCCATCATTTAACCAATCTTGGGGCAAATTCATCTCGAGACCAACCTGAAGAGCAAGTTGCCGAATCTGAGCGGCATCGGGTGGACTAAAAAAAATAGCATCCACATCTCGTGTGCTTGCCCGTGCATGATACGCCAAGGTCATGACTGCCCCACCAACCAATGCCATGTCGAGTTGTAAGTCTTGGGCAGAAGCCAATTCTCCTAATCGGCGCAGTGCTTGTTCAATTTGTTCTGCCGATAGCAACTCCATATCGGCAGTCTACCTCATTATTCTGGCTGCTCGAGAATCGCTAACCAAGTAATCAGTTCAAATTGGCTGTCTTCGGTGACTTGTTCTTCTTTTTTAGGAATAACCGCGCCTCGTCCTGTAAATAAACTTTGATTGGCTCGTTTTTTGAAACTGCTGCGGATACTCTCGAGCGCGGTCTTTAAGAGGCTGGTTTCGGTCTGTAAGTTCTCGAGATTCTGAGTTAGTGTGTCAAAATGGTCGTGGATGGCTTGGGTGGCTTGGGGTTTTTCGCTGCACAAAGCGCGGTATAACTCGAGGGTCTGCTTGGCTTGGGCGTAAGCGTAACGCACTTCGCCATTGGCGCGAACATAGACCAAAAAGTACGGACTGAGCGGGTTAAGGTCGGTGTTGGCAACCGTACCTATTTGCCGCAAACAAAAGACAATGCCATGCCGTGCCGTGCTACCTTCTTCGGTCACTAAGCCAAAAATTCCCAGTGGGGCATTCTCGAGCGCAGCGCGGTTTTGATTGCTAAAGTTGCTTAAATCCACTCTAAAATCATCTAGGCTAAAATCTGCTAGGGTTACGCCACCTTCGATGTCTTCTAAGTCCAGCACTTCGTCTTTCATGCGGAGCAGTTGCTGGTCGCGGTAGTTTAGGTCTGAGCGAATCGTCTCGAGACTGAGCGGGTTGTCTTGGGCAGTAGCAGTAATGTCCACCAGTGCCATGCGTGCCTCAACCCGGTTTTTGAGGTTCAAGTAAGCATTTAGGTCTGGGGTTGCCCAGAAATTAACCATCTGAATACTTGGGTTTTGGCTGCCAATGCGGTCTATGCGCCCAAAGCGTTGGATTAAACGAACTGGATTCCAGTGAATATCAAAGTTGATCACATAATCGCAGTCCTGTAAATTCTGACCCTCGCTAATGCAATCGGTGGCGATTAAAATATCGATTTCAGAGTCTTGTACAAAGTTTTTTAACAGGTTGCGCTGTTTGGCTCGAGGCGCAAAATTGGTCAGGATGGTGTTGTAATCGGCTTTACCAAGGGTGCTGGCATTGCCGCCTGAGCCTGTGACCAAGGCAATATGAACCCCTAGGCTTTTTGCCAATGGCTCGAGGTTCTGGTACAAGTACATGGCAGTGTCCGAAAAAGCTGTAAAAACCAGTACCTTACGATTTAATCCGCCGAGTTTATTGGTGCTAGGGGCTTTTATTTTATTCTCGAGCAGGTTTTTTAAGTCGGCTAATTTGGCATCTCGAGCAGGTGTAATGGCTTTTGCCACATCAAAGACATCACGCAGTTGCTGTTCGTCGGCGCGGAGGTCGGCTAACCATTTTTGTATATCAATATGGCGCAGGTCGTATTTGATGCGTTTGCCAACTTGCAGTGCCGCTTCAAGGTCGTCATCGCCGTCCAAATCGGGTTCTAAGCTCTCAAACTCACCTGCTTCTTGACGGGTTATAAATGCCTCGAGTTTTTGAATCAGGCTGCTTATTTTGCTGCAAGTGCGCTCTAAGGTAATGGCAAAAGAATGGACGCTGCTTTCTAAGCGTTTTAGGAAATTGACTTTCATCATGCCAATTAAGTAGCGTTCACGGTTGGCTTGCGAAAAATTTTGAACTGCGCCAGTATCGTAAATTTTGCTGTGTTCGGGCAGCACATAACTCGAGGGGCTAAAGAGTGCCAATTGATAACCACTGATTTGCTGATGAATCGCTTCGTAACTTGGAAAAAAATGCTTGGTATCTACCTCGCTAAAGACAGCAATTGGTTTTAAGCGGCTTGGAAAACCACCCAGTTGGGTAATCGTTTCTGGGTAGTAATCTCGGATGTGTTTACGCGACCGTGCCAGCGTTAAGGCATCGAGTAACGAGAAAAAATTGGCACTTAACCGCTCGAGTAGATTTTCTGCCAAGCGTGGTTCTTTGACCGCCCAAGCATTAAATTCTTTTTGGGCGTTAGCCAATACATTTTTAAGGCTTCCTACCCCTAGGGTTTGGGCAAAACTGTTATCCACACCACCAGAAATCAGCATAAACTGATTGCGTAAATCCGATAAATCATTGTTGACGGGTGTGGCACTCAAGAGCAGAACTTTGGTCGGGACACCTGATTTAATAATATCCTCGAGTAAGCGCTCGTAACGACTTTGCTTAATCATCTTGCCGTTTTCGTCCCGTGTGCCTTTGCTGTTGTTTCTAAAATTATGGCTTTCGTCTATCACCACCAAATCAAAATTACCCCAATTGATCGTCTCGAGGTTAATGTCGGCAACCATGCCCGATTCGCGGGATAAATCGGTGTGCGATAAAACACTATAAGCAAAACGGTCTTTTAAGAACGGGTTGAGGCTCGAGTTATTCGCGGCATGGTAAACCGTCCAGTTCTCGCGCAGTTTCTTCGGACTCAGTACCAGCACACGGTCGTTTAATGCTTCAAAGTATTTAATCACCCCAAGGGCGGTGTAGGTTTTTCCCAAGCCGACGCTATCGGCTAAAATGCAGCCGCCAAAGGTTTGTAATTTACGAATCGCGGCTTTCACCCCGTCGCGCTGGAAAGGATACAAGGCTTGCCAAATGTCAGAATCCATCAGGCGCTCTGGGATTTTAAGTTCGGCGGCTTGGTTCTCAGAACCCGCAAATAAGTGGTAGAGCGTCTTAAAATAAACAAATTGTGGCGCATTTGGGGCGTACAAGCGCTCGAGTTGTTTTAGCACTTCGGGTTTGACATCCTCGGTTAGCTTGGTATCGTTCCAAACGTCTTCAAACCAAACTTTTAAGTCTTCGCGGTCTCGGTCGTCGGTCAGTTCTAAATTCAGTTCGATATTGCCGCGCCTTCCTAAACCCAAGCCCTGAACTGTAAAATTACTGCTGCCCAGCACTGCCCGTTTATAATCGCCCTGTTCGATATAATAGGCTTTGCCGTGTAAGAAACCCGGTTTTCTGATAGAACGAATCTCGAGTTTACGGCGCATCCAATCGGCGCAAGTTTTGGCAATTCGGCTTTGTTTTAACGAATGCTCTAAGGATAGTTCGTCTTTTTCGATTTTTGCAGCCGGGGCTTTGGCGCTGTTTGGGTCAAGCGATTTAATAAAATTGGGTTCTCCAAACAAAAAACGCATATTACCAATACCCTCGAGTTCTGGTTTTAGGGCTTCATAAGCATAAATTGTAAAATACGCCGAAACCACCGATAAAGCCGCATCAGACCGAATTTTGTCTTTTAGGAACGCACCGACCGAACCTCGGTTGTGGTTATCAAGCAAGCGCGAAAAAGTCAGAGGTGATTGCATTGCTTGGATTATATCAAATCCCCTACGCTCATCTTCTGTTTCTGGCGTAAGAATGTAATCTCTAAGGCTGCCACTTCTAATCCCTTTTGTAACACAAGTCTTTGATGGTCAGTGCCTCGAGTTCAACTTTCATACAGCCTATGAACTGAGGTTTAACAATCGGCTAAACTCCAGTTTATGATCGACCTCACTTGGAATCTTGGGCTGTTGTACCAAAGCCTTTCCGACCCACAACTGCACACCGATCTCGAAACCGCCCAGAGCCGCGCCGATGCTTTTGCTGCCAAGCATAAGGGCAAACTCTCGAGCCTCGAGCCAGAAACGGCTTTAGTCGCACTTGACGAACTCTATGACATCACTAAACTTGTTAATCGCCCAGTTTGGTTTGCACGGCTGAGTTTTGATTTGGACACCAGCAATCTCGAAGCCAAAGCTGTGCTTGATGATTTGCGGGGCATTCAAGCAAAAGTCCTGAACACCACCACTTTTGCTTGGCTCGAGTTGTCTAATTTGCCCGATGATATTTTTGCAGCTTGGTCAAATGATCAAACCCTAAAAGATTACTGGTACGCGTTATCTCGGAATCAAAAATCTAAACCATACTTGCGTTCAGAACTCGAGGAACAAGTCTTGCGCCAAAAGAATTTAACAGGGGTTCAGGCTTGGGTACAGTTATACGGAGAAATTTGCAGCAACATTAAAATTCCGTTTACCGTAGATGGAACTGAGCAGCATTTAACGGTTGACCAAATCAGGGCATTACGCACCAAAGCCGATAGGAACATTCGCCGTGAGGCGACCAAAGCCCTTTTTGCGGCTTTTGAAGACCGTGAACATATCCTGACTTATATTTTTAATACCGTCTACCAAGATTATAAACTCGAGAATCTGGATTTGCGTGTCTATCCGCATCTGCTCGAAAAAACTGTAATTGGTGACGGAATCAGCCGCGAAGATGTACAAATGCTCTTTGATGCGACGGCTAAAAATGTGGGCATCATTCAAGAATTTTTTAAGCTCAAAGCCAAGGTATTGGGCATCTCAGATTTCTCGAGTTTTGATGTGCTTGCCCCACTTGAAGCGGTAGATGAAACAATAGAATTTGAAAAAGGCAAAGCGTTGGTACTCGAGGCATTTGGACGCTTTGATGGTCAGTTACAAGACTTATCCTCGGATTTTTTTGATGGTCGTATAGATGTGATGTCTCGAGCCGGAAAAC
Source organism: Deinococcales bacterium (assembly GCA_043777915.1). Lineage (GTDB taxonomy): Bacteria > Deinococcota > Deinococci > Deinococcales > JAAFIG01 > JAAFIG01. The sequence goes on along the minus strand of JAYWHB010000784.1, from coordinate 181 downwards.
GCGGTGGGGCATACTGTTGGGGGTCAAATCCAAACGACCCAGCCTTTATTTTACTGAATTACAATGACCGTTTAGATGATGTTTTTACGCTGGCACATGAACTCGGACATGGGGTGCATCACGAACTAAGCCGAGTGCAAAAACCAGTCAACAGTGGTCACACCACCAGCCTTGCCGAAAC
>JAYWHB010000783.1:0-2055 GCA_043777915.1 Deinococcales bacterium | reverse complement strand
AATTCTTCTTTGGCTTCATCGCAACCAGCCACTTCTTTGAAGGTCGTGCTTGGTTTTTCGACTTGTTTAGCTCGAGATTTCCCAAAGCTCATTGCGCCACCTGCGTTATCGCCGCCCGCTCCACCGCCAGAACGCGAACGAATCAGCAAGACCAGCATCACAATTAAAATAGCAACACCCGCTATTTGTATGCCTATCATGATGTAATCACCTGTTGGCACAGCCCGACTGACACTGTATTTGGTATTAAAACTAGCTCGAGCAAACTCGAGGGCATCAAACAGGCTTTTATCCATAATCAGTTGGACACGGTATTCATCGGGTTGGGTACTGCGTTTACGGTCGGTTAAAACTCGAGCGCTGCCATTAGGCGATAGAACCACTTCTGCCACACCACCCGTGCGCAATTCATTTAAGAAACTGCTGACCGAAGGTGCAGCCAATGACCAGCCTAAACTCAGCCAAAAGGTAATAAGCAAGCGAAGTAACATGGTTAAAGGGTAGCACCTTCCATGTATATTTGGGTGGGAATTTTGACACCAGATTTTGTTAGACTGATTTATGAAACAACACTTTCCAGCCCTGAGTTCTGGCTTTTCATTCCTCGATAACGCGGCTGGCGCACAAGTCCCACGGGCTTGTATCGCAGGTATCACCAATTTTCTCGAGTCTGCCAGTTGCAACATTGGAATGCCTTATGCAGGTTCGCAGTTATCTACATTAGTGCGCGACCAAACCAGAATCGAAACCGCCGAATTTTTTGGCTGCAAACCCGAAGAAGTGGTTTTGGGTCCTAGCGCCACCGCCCTGACGTTTAGGTTGTCCACTGCTTTCTCGAGACTGTTTAAGGCGGGCGACGAAATTATTATTTCCGAACTCGAACACGAATGCAACGCCAGCCCGTGGCGCGAACTCGAACGGATTGGTTGTGTTGTTAAAATCTGGCGAGCCACTTGGTCAGAAGGTAAACTTGAACTCTCCGAACTCGAGAAATTACTGTCGTCAAAAACCCGTTTGCTCGCTATCACTGGCGCAGCCAACAGCCTTGGCAACCGCCCGGATGTGACTGGCGCGACTGCTCTGGCGCACGGTGTTGGCGCTTGGGTGGTCAATGACTTGGTGCATGACAGCCCGCACCATCTGCCAGATGTTCAAAAAACAAATGTGGATTTTGCGTTTTTCTCGGCGTACAAGGTTTTTGGCACACACCTTGGGTTTATGTACATTCGCCAGAACTTGCTCGATCAGCTACCTGCACAAAAACTGCATTTTATCCCAGACGACAGTTTACTGAAATTTGAACCCGGCACAAATAATTACGAGGGCATGGCGGGATGGCTCGGTACACTGTCGTATTTGCGTCAAGAACTTGGCGATGGACTGAGCGGACGAGCGGGCTTAACTCGAGCTTATGAGACCATCGAAAAGGTAGAAAAACCACTGCTCGAGTATGCCTTAGAACGCATTAAGAATTTACCCAACGCCATATTGTACGGCGAACCTAGCAGCCAAAACCGCGTTGGTACATTCTGCTTTAACCTTGGTAGCGCTAACCCGATGGAAGTAGTCAAGTACCTTGGAGAACAAGGTGTTGGCGTAGCCGGTGGACATTATTATGCGATGCTGCCAATGACTGCACTGGGTTTGTACCCAAGCGGCGCAATCCGAACCAGTATTGCCCATTACACCAGCCAAGCCGATTTAGACAAGCTCTTTGATGCCCTCGAGAAAAAAGATTAGTACCGAGGATTTCTCGGGCATAAAGGTTATTAGAGTCAAAGACTTCGAGGCATTGTCAGGCTCGAGGTGTAATTTTCCTATAGCCAAAAATAATTGCTGAGTACATCTATGGTTTATGGACTGTCTCAATTTTTGACAAATTGTTGTATATATGCAACAATATATACTATGAAGGCGACAAAAGATAAAACTCCTACCCCAGTCATTCATAATCGTTTGCCAGTGCTTCGTGCCGAACGCAACCTAAGCCGCCAAGACCTCGCCGATGCGGTTGGCATAAATTTTCAAACCATTGGCTACCTCGAGCGCGGTGAT
>JAYWHB010000782.1:0-2057 GCA_043777915.1 Deinococcales bacterium | reverse complement strand
CTAGATGCTTATATGGTTGGGCAGCGCGTGGGAAGTGTCAAAAACGATGACTCAGACTTACTCGAGGGGCTGTTTTAGACAGACACACAATCTTTAGGAACTAAAGCTGAGATTTTCTTGAATCACGGGAGCAAATCCAGTAATGGACTACAAATTAGATTCGTACTTCAATAAAACTCGAATCTACAAACACCACCACTGCACTCAACTGCAAGACTGACTCCCCAGCGCTTGGCACACCGAAAATGCTGCCTGCCTGCACCGCAAAGGTCGCAGGGAAACCAGGTTTCAAGCTTGATTCAGCCACCACGCCATTACCAAGTCGGTAGACCACCTTGGCAATTCGGTTGACATCAACTCGAGCATCAAACTGGGTCTGCAATGCCACCACCGTCCCAGCGCTGGCTCGAGCATGGCTGCTGACCAACTTGACCAGACCAATGTTAAGACTGGCAACAACAGGCATTGGCGCTTCATAGAAATGCACCTGTACCCCACCAATCGGAATCACTTGCACCAGTCGAGGTGTTGGTACACCCAATGGCACGGTGGGTATTGGAGCATCATATAAATACAGTGTCCCACCAAAAACAACCGTTCCTAATAGTGTGGGTACTTTGGTCACAACCGTACTCACAATAGCGGGAGTGCTTGGTGTTGGCGTACTTGGGTTACTCGAGGCACTCAGGCTACCTCTGGTGCTTCTCGAGACTTCTCGAGGTCGGGTAGTGTTCTTGATGCTGTAACGCCCTGTGGTTGTAACACCAATACCAATCCGACCATCCAAATCCGTTCGCCAAATCTGGGCTTTAACGCTTTGGTAAAGGTTAATCGCTTCGGGGGCTGGATGTCCATACGAATTGTTTAAGCCAGCACTAATCACCACATCTTGGGGTTTCAGCAACTCGAGCCAAGGTTTATTGTCATTGTTCTTGGACCCATGATGAGCTGCTTTATACACATCAACACTAGCAAGTAAAGGTGCATACTTTCGCATCCAAAAGGCAAGTGTGGCTGGTTCTGCATCCCCACCCATGACCATCCGAAACGACCCAAAGCGCAACAAGACCCCGACAGAGTTCTCGTTTTGATCATCGTTTTTACGTTCTGGCGGTAGGATTTGAAGGGCAGTTTGATTGCCAAGGTTGATGGATCGTTCAACACCTTGTAAGCCCTGGGCTTTGACTTGGGCAAGGGCTGCTAATGTGCGGTCATAGGTTTGGGTGGTACTAGGAATGTCATTACTGAGAAAGGCTCGAGGTTTAAATCGTAATGCCACTTCTGCCATTCCACCAATATGATCTGCATCGGCGTGACTCATGATCACAAGGTCAAGATTTTTCACGCCAAGGGCTGATAATTGATCTGCTACCTCATCGCTTTTTCGACCAGCGTCATACAGCATGGCTTTACCGTCTGGAGTACGAATCAGCACCGCATCACCTTGTCCAACATCAAGGTAATCAATCAGCAAGTTCTGATTTTGGGCAAAAGCCTGTCCAAAAAAGCATAAACCAATCAATATAGAGACCAAGCGCCTGAATGGGTTTTTCAAGTTGGGAGTGAATTTCATAGGGTTACGTCACCTCCAGTGTCGTTCTTGGTCAGTGCCTCGAGTTGGGTCTGAGCTTGGTCAAATGCCATCTGTGTCGCTTCGGGGTTAATGGTGAACTGCACCAAACCATTCTGATCGGCAAAAACATCAAGGTGATCACCAGGATGAGCATTGATCGGCAACCAAGCTCGAGGCAGAATCAGTTGCCCTAAATCTGGGGTCTCGAGCCGAACAAGACCATCTTCAAAATCATCAATCACTAATCGCATGGGTTAAGCCTAACTGAAAAACCAATTTAGCGCAGCCATGAAGCAACACCACCATGTCTCGAGCAAGTCCCACGCCGCGAGGCACTAAACGAGTAAGTCCCATCCCGACATTGGGCAGTTGCCCCACTTGGCACTGTATTGGAAGTCACAGGACTGGGAGTCCAATTGCCTTGGCTGTTGATATAGCCTCGAGAGGTGCTAGGAACGCTGGGAAGGCTAGGGCGAGGGACTGG
>JAYWHB010000781.1:0-5693 GCA_043777915.1 Deinococcales bacterium | reverse complement strand
GTACACAAGGCATCCTCCAAGGCACGTTTGAAACTTTTGCGGCAGCGGGCAAAAAACACTTTGGTGGCTCGTTGGCTGGCACAATCACGGTTACGGCTGGACTGGGCGGTATGGGTGGAGCGCAGCCCTTGGCGGTCAAATTAGCGGGTGGAGTAGCCATTTGTATCGAACTTGACCCAAGCCGAATGCAGCGCCGCCTCGAGACTCACTACTTGGATGAAGTAGCGGTGTCTTTGACCGATGCGATTAGCCGCGCCCAAAAAGCTAAACTCGAGAAACGTGCCCTCAGTATTGGAATTCTTGGCAATGTTGCCGAGGTGCTACCCAAGATGCTCGAAATGGGCTTTCTGCCAGACTTACTGACCGACCAGACCTCGAGCCACGACCCGATGTGGGGTTATATCCCGCCATCCAAGTCCGATGAGGACATCAACAGGTTGCGAACCGTCCAACCCGAAGAGTATTTAAGCCGCACTCGAGCCGCCATCGCCCTGCATGTCAGTACGATGATTGAAATGCAACGCCGAGGCACAATTGTTTTTGACTATGGCAATAATCTACGCGCCCAAGCCAAAATTGCTGGACTCGAGAATGCGTTTGATTACCCCGGATTTGTACCCGCCTTTATCCGCGATTCTTTTTGTGAAGGGCGAGGTCCTTTTCGTTGGGTGGCACTTTCGGGCGATCCAGCCGATATTGCCACCACCGATGCGGCGCTGCTCGAGTCGTTCCCCGATGATGCACGTCTGCAAAACTGGCTTGGGTTTGCCTCACAGCAAATTCAATTTCAGGGCTTACCGGCTAGAATTTGCTGGTTGGGCTACCGTGAACGTGATAAAGCTGGACGGCTCTTTAATCAAATGGTACGTGACGGGCGCTTAAAAGCCCCGATTGTGATTGGACGTGACCACTTGGATGCTGGCAGTGTTGCCAGTCCGTACCGTGAAACCGAGGGTATGTTAGACGGCTCAGATGCTGTCTCCGATTGGGCATTGCTGAATTTTGCGACGGGAATCGCCAGTGGCGCGGCTTGGATGAGTTTTCACCACGGCGGCGGGGTTGGCATGGGTTACAGCCAACACTCGGGCTTGGTGGCGGTGGCAGACGGCAGCGAGGAAGCCGATACGCGCTTGCGCCTGTGTTTGACCAACGACCCTGCGATGGGCGTGATTCGTCATGCCGATGCGGGTTATGACCTTGCCAAAAAAGCCGCTACCGAACGCGGTGTGGACATGCCAAGCCTATGAGCCAGCTTCCATATGTCGGCATCAGCACCTTTGCCAGAGCCAAGCACCAACCACTCGAGACGATCTGGACAGCCGATGTGGGTATCCTTGGCATTCCCTTTGACCTCGCTTTGGGTTTCCGTCCGGGAGCGCGTTTTGCCCCTCGAGTGCTGCGTGAAGCCAGTTTGCGCTACGCCCTGCCCAAAGAAGGATTTTACGACCTACACAGCAATGCCATGCACTTAGCAGGTCTCGAGATAACCGATGCGGGCGATGTTAATTTGCCCAGTCTCGAGCCAGAATTAGCCCGCACCAGAATTTTTGAAGCAGCAAGTGTATTGCGTTCTCGAGTTAAACTCCCGATTTTTCTGGGCGGCGACCACAGTGTGACATACCCGATTCTGAAGGCTTTTGGGGATATTCCAGAATTGCATATTGTCCAATTCGATGCCCATTTAGACTTCACCGATTCACGCAACGACACGCATTTTTCCAACTCGAGTCCATTTCGTCGGGCTGCCGAAGATATGCCGAACTTAAAACACATCACCGCCCTTGGTTTACGCGGTTTGCGTTTTGACCAAGAAGCCGTCCAAGCTGCCAAAGCTCGAGGGCATACGTTAATCCCAATGTCTGAGATGACCAATCTCGAGCGGGTGATTTCTAAGCTGCCCAACGGTAAAAATGTCTATGTTTCTTTTGATGTAGACGTTCTCGAGCCAAGTTTAATCCCTGCCACCTCCAGCCCCGAACCCGAAGGCATGGGTTTTGGTATGGCAGTTAATCTTTTAGAAGCCGTGGCAGCCAGAAATACCGTGCTTGGTTTTGACTTGGTGGAGTTTTCACCAAGCCTTGACTCGAGCGGTAACAGTGGGCTTTTTCTGGCGCGATTGATCATGGAATTTTTGAAAGCGGTGAAGCCATGACGCACGACAGATTGGATTTCCATGGTTGCTACGAACCAAACTCAGGGAATCTATACATGATTTTCGTAATAAATCGAAATGAATTCTTTCGTCCACTTAAAGACATCATTTCAAGAAATTTGGAGTACAAAACAACAAACCCCCATTTCTCGAGAATCAAACAGGTCAGAACGCCATCCAACCCTCACCCAACTCGCTTAGGCTCGTTACCCTCGTCCCGCCAAACAGCGCGGGAGAGGGTTGTTCGGTTTGTCCCCTCATTCCAATCCTTCCACCTTGGGGGAAGGTGTCGAGCTTGCGAGACGGATGAGGGGCTAACTGTCCGTATTTTTTCATTTACTAAAAAGTTTTTTGCTTTTAACCTGATGCTCGAGGAACCACAAACAAAACCTTGTTGGAGGCTTGCATGAACGCCGATACCCTATTCACCAACATTTCGCAGTTGGTCACGCCGATTGGCGCTGGCGCTCGAGGCGGAAAACAGCAAGCCGAATTACAAATCACCCCCGATGCTGCTTTTGCTGTACAGGATGGCAAAATCGCTTGGATTGGTCAGCAAAAAGACTGGACTGGTACGGCTCGAGAAGTCAAGGACTTAGGCGGTTGTGCAGTTGTCCCCGGACTAATTGACCCCCATACCCACGCAGTCTGGGCTGGAAATCGCTTAGCCGATTTTGAAGCTCGGGCTTCTGGAGTGCAGTACGAACAAATCCTAAAATCTGGCGGTGGGATTCGCAGTTCAATTCGGGATACCAGTGCTGCCAGTCTCGAGCAATTGGTAGACTTGGCTTTGCCGCGTTTGCTGGCGTTGCAGTCAAGCGGCGCAACCACCATCGAAGTCAAAAGCGGTTATGGTTTTTCCTTAGAAGCCGAGTTGCGCTGTCTCGAGGCGATTAAAATTTTGCAATCCAAACTACAAGCCCACCTCGAGCCAACCCTGTTAATTCATGTGCCGCCGCAAAATGCTTCTGAACGTCCAGCTTACCTTGAAATGGTTTGTTCGGAACTGATTCCCCAAGCTCAACCTTTGGCAAAAGCCGTGGATGTGTTTATTGAACGCGAAGCCTTCAACTTGCTCGAGACGCGGCGTATCCTCGAGACTGCCCAAAATCACGGTTTGGCGGTCAAACTTCACGCTGACCAATTTCATTGTATTGGCGGTTTGGAGCTAGGCGTGGAACTCGGGGCATTATCGGTAGACCATCTTGAAGTGAGTGGGCAGCCACAGATTGCTGCCATTGCCAAAAGCCAAACGATTGCCACAATTCTGCCCGGTGTGACGCTGCATTTGGGATTGCCCGCCGCACCTGCTCGGGCATTACTCGAGGCTGGGGCGGCGGTGGCAATAGGCACGGATTTGAACCCCGGCTCGAGTCCAGTTTTTAGTTTACAAATGGCATTGGCGCTTGGGGTGCGCTTAAACCGTTTAACCCCCGCCGAAGCACTGGTGGCGTGTACGGTCAATGCGGCGGCTGCGCTTGGTTTACCCAATCGCGGCAGGCTCGAGGTCGGTTGTGTTGCCGATGCGCTGGTGCTGCACAGTTCAAATTGGCTCGAGGTGGCGTATCTGCTTGGCGCAAACCCAGTCAAAACCGTCTTGATTGCTGGGCAGGAGGTTTTATGATTTTTGTTGGTGCAGAATTAAGTCTATCCGATGTGGTCAGTGTGGCTCGAGGCTATACAGAAGTGCAAATTCTTCCCGAGGCAATTGAACCAATCAACACCAGCCGTGCTTATGTCGAAAAGCTGGTTGCCGAAAATAAGGTGGTCTACGGTTTAACCACGGGTTTTGGAAAACTTGCCCATATCAAAATTGCCCCTGAAGATGTGCGCGATTTACAACGCAACCTGATTCTTTCCCATGCGATGGGGGTTGGGACACCCCTAAGTACCGAGGTGACTCGAGCGATGTTGCTGCTTCGCGCTCAGAGTTTATCGTATGGCTACAGTGGGATTCGCCTGCTGGTGATTCAATTGATTCTGGACTGCTTAAACGCCCGAATTCACCCGATTATTCCCGCCCAAGGTTCGGTTGGGGCAAGTGGCGACCTTGCCCCACTTGCCCATATGAGTTTAATGCTGATTGGCGAAGGCAGCGTTGAATATCAAGGTAACATCCTACCCGCCGCCGAAGCCTTCGCTAAAGCTGGCTTAACCCCCGTGACGCTCGAGGCAAAAGAAGGCTTGGCGCTCATTAACGGTACACAAGCCATGACTGCTATCGGCGCACTAACCATTCATGACGCGCTTGAACTGGCAACGGCGGCTGATATTACTGGGGCAATGAGTCTCGAGGCACTCAAAGGCACATTAACATCCTTTGATACTCGAGTGACTGATGTTCGCCCGCATCCCGGTGCAGCCAAAGTTGCTGCTAATTTGCGAATCATAGGAGCAAACAGTCCAATTCATGCCTCGCACGAAAACTGCGAAAAAATTCAGGATGCCTATAGTTTGCGTTGTATGCCCCAAGTCCACGGGGCGAGCCGTGACGCACTGCAACACGCGCTCGAGGTGGTGACGAGGGAAGTAAATAGTGTCACCGATAACCCACTGATTTTTGCTGCCCAAGAAAAAGTCATTTCGGCGGGTAACTTTCATGGTCAACCTGTGGCGCTCGCCATGGACTATGCCAAAATTGCGATTGCCGAACTTGCCAATATCTCGGAACGGCGCATCGAGCATATGCTTGACCCAGCCCTATCGGGCTTACCCGCGTTCTTGGCTCGGCTTGGCGGACTGCATTCTGGACTCATGATTAGTCAATACACCGCCGCCAGTTTGGTCAGCGAGAACAAGGTTTTGGCGCACCCCTCGAGTGTGGACAGCATTCCCACCAGTGCCAACCAAGAAGACCATGTGTCTATGGGAACAACCAGTGCCAGACAAGCCGCAATGATTCTCGAGAATGCACGTTGGGTGATTGCCATAGAGCTACTTAACGCCACCCAAGCCCTCGAGTTTCACGCCCCACTCGAGCCGGGGGCTGGGGTTAAAGCGGCGAGTCTGTGCTTGCGAAAAGTTGTGCCACCACTCGAGAAAGACCGCATCATGACCGCAGATTTGAACGCGGCTCGAGAACTGATTGTGAATTTGGATTTGCGAAAAGCAGTGCAAACAGCCATTGGTGTGTTGGCATAGCAAAGGATATTTCCTTTGCTATTTGGTTTTTGACGAATGCGTGACATTTTACAAGTTATACTCCCTTCTCAAGCGCTTCGTTAGAAAAGTGCAGATGAAGGGATAATTGTGAAAAATACACTATTTTTAGGATTTCTGACTTTGAGCTTAATGTTGATGTCTTGCCAAACTACCCCGCAGATTTCAAATCAATCGCTTGGCATGGTTGAATTGGGCTTTAATCAAGTTTTGCAAGCTCAGGCAGGGGCTTTCCAAACCGAGTCTGGAATTACGTTTAACCCCACTGGGGTGGCAGTGGTTTGTACTGATGCAATAAGTAATGTGCGTTATCTTTACCGCAGCTTTACTGTGACCAATAACACTGGCTCGAGCTTAGAGAACTTGCAACTTCATGCTTATA
>JAYWHB010000780.1:0-5706 GCA_043777915.1 Deinococcales bacterium | reverse complement strand
TGTCCCTACAAAAAGGGCATAAAAATGTATTTTGTAGGGGCGAACCCCCGTGTTCGCCCTGCTTTTCTGATATTCGGTTCTAGGATTTTGGACTTTTCGGAGGCTCTAAGCCGTTTAGAGCCGTATCACCTCGAGCCAGTCCCCTATTTCTCGAGATTCTTTTTCTGGCACAACCGCTAAAGCATTACTCTGCACCAAACTGCGAAGCACTTGCGAACTCTGATTAGAAAAAGCTGCGACACTGTAATGCGTGCCATCCCAAGTCAAATTGGCTCGCCAAAGCCCTTGTTTTGCCCCAGCGCTCTTAAACGGGGTGCTGGCTTTGGCTTGTATAGTTTCGTAGGCTGGCTCGAGCATCCCCAACCATGCAAACAGGGCAGCCTTGACCACGACATCAAAAATCACCAAACTCGAGACTGGATTACCCGGTAAACCAAAAACCTTAACGCCGTGTAAATTGCCTAAAATTGGTGGACCACCGGGTTTGACTTTGATGCGCCAAAAATCAATCCTGCCTTCGGTTTCAAGCAGTTTTCGTACAAAGTCGCGTTCGCCCATCGAAACCCCGCCAATCGTCAGAACAAGATGTGCGTCTCGAGCCGATAAAATTGCGGTTCGGGTGTTTTCGAGGTCGTCCTTTACTTTGGGCAGTAAAATTGGTTCTGCGCCAATCTCGAGCAGTTTGGCAGCCAGTCCATAACTATTGGCATTGTAGACCGCACCATCTGGCAGGGGTTGCCCCGGTTCAATAATTTCGTCGCCTGTGCTTAAAATGGCAATTCTTGGGCGTTCAAAAACAGGCAACACCGCATGACCCATTGCGGCGGCAAGTGCAAGGCTCGAGCCGTTTAAGCGTGTGCCTTTTGGTAAGTACATTTTGCCAGTCTCGAGGTCTTGTCCTTTTAAGCGAATTTCTGGCACGGCTGGCTGATGCAGCAGCACCGATTCACCATCCCGAGTTGTGTGTTCGACCATTGCAATCCCCGTTGCTCCACTTGGCACAGTTCCACCCGTAAAGACTTTTATGGCTTCACCAGATTGAAGTGGTCTCGAGAATGCTTTTGCCCCTGCCGCAACTTCACCAATCACTTGTAAGCGCACAGGGGATTCTGGGGTAGCGAATAAGGTCTCCTCAAGGATGACTGCAAAACCGTCTAAGGCGCTGTCGTTGGTGTTGGGGTGATCTACCAAACTGCTTAAATCCTGTGCTAGTACCCGCCTTGCGGCTTTAAGCAGTGGCACAGTCTCGAGTTTAAGTTCTGGTAGTACCGCAAGTAGTGCGGCTACAGCTTCGGGAATGGTTAAATCGGTTCGCATGGATTTAGTGTACAGTTGCAGAATGCGATTACCAATAGGTATTCAAGATTTTTCAAATTTACGAGAAAGTAATTATGTGTACGTGGATAAAACCATGTTTATGCAATCTTTTTTGAATGGCGGAAGGTATTTTATGGCTCGTCCTCGGCGTTTTGGGAAGTCCTTATTTTTATCAACCTTAAAAGCTGTTTTTTCTGGTCGCAAAGATTTATTTGAGGGCTTATGGCTCGAGAAAACGCATGATTTTACGGTTCATCCAATTATTCGGCTTGATTTTAGTTTGATCAATTTTACCAGCAAATCCTTAGACGAAGGGATTGTTGACTGGTTAGGCATTACTGCTGTTGAGTACAATTACAAAATTATCAGCACCAATGCCAGAGATGCGTTTCGAGAATTGATCCTTGAGTTAAGTAAACAAAGAAAAGTTGTGGTTTTAATTGATGAGTACGATAAACCCCTGACTGATTATTTGCTTGAGCCAGAAAAACGCCTGACCCATCAACAAACCCTAAAAAGTGTGTATGGTGCGCTAAAACCACTTGATGCCCATTTGCATTTGGTGGTTTTGACAGGTGTCTCTAAATTTGGCAAATTAAGTTTATTTTCTGACCTAAACAACCTTCAAGACATTAGTTTGAACACCAACTATGCCACAATGCTGGGCTACACTCGAGAGGAAATCGAAACTCACTTTGCGAGTTTTATCCCACCGATTTTAGAAAATCTAAACGCGACCTACGAAGATTTTTGGCAAGCCACCAAACGCTGGTACAATGGGTATTCTTGGGATGGTAAGAATCGTCTCTACTGCCCGTTTAGTTTTTTGTTGTTTCTCGAGAATAAAGAATTTAAGTCCTACTGGTACGAAACTGGAACACCCACTTTTTTAGTTGAACTACTCCGAGACCAACAAGTCAACCCACTTGAATTTGAGACCAAACTGGTGGATGAAACGCCATTGGTGAGCGCTGATATTGATAATCTTGACCCCATTGGTTTGATGTTCCAGACGGGTTATTTAACCATTCAGAACAAAAAAAGCAGTTTATACGGCACAGAATACGAACTGAGCTATCCAAACCATGAGGTTCGACTGGCTTTTTCAAGAGGATTACTCGCCACCTACAGCAAAAGCGTGAGCAGTACAATCAGTGGTTTTGCAGTGGAATTACGCAACGCGCTGATACAATTGAACTGGGAAACCTTTTTTGCTCGAGTCAATGGCGTGCTGGCAAGTGTTCCATACGAGATTTTTCCACGAAAAGAAATCTATGCCAATAGTTTGCTGCATTTAATTTTACGCTCGACTGGTTTTGACACACAGTCTCAAGTTCAGACAAGTTTAGGGCGAATGGACACGTTGCTCGAGACGAATACGCATTATATTATTTTTGAACTTAAAACCACTGGAACACCCGAAAAAGCTGTTGGACAAATCTCGAGTAGCCAGTACGCCAGTGGGTTAAGGGGTAAGCCAGTGCTTGGTGTGGGCGTGGTTTTTGACCTTGAAACCAAGTGCATTATAAATTGGGAAACCATGCAATTCTAGTGTAGTTTTGCGGCTTTTGCCATAAATAGGGTAAACTAGGCTTACTTTGTTCGAGGCTCTAACCGAATTCAATTATTTATCGGCACAAAAAGTCGGTATTTACCGACGAATTATGCGGTTCTTTTTTGAGCAGCATTTGATGCAGCGCTCTACCATTTCGCCTGAAGAAGTCAGACAGCATCTATCTGACCTAAGTCTGGATGTTGAACTCGAGCAGATTCTAGCAGACTTAGAGAGTCTACTCGAGTGGGGGAATTTATCTAAACGCCGTGACCAACGCCGAGTCACCACTTTATCTGAATACGCACGGCGACGCGATTTGTACTTTGCTACGCCGCGTGGCTTAAGCATTGAAGGTTTTCTCGAGGATGGTCTGGATTTACCCGAGGATACGGTTATTTCACCAATGGGTGTTATCAGTGGACTCGAGACGCGCTTGGCTGCGATTACAGAATTGCTCGAGCAGAACGGGGCAGAAGAAGAAATTGAGCTTTTGTGGAACGAAGTCTACCAGACCTTTACCCGTTTGGCTGCCGAAGTGCGTGGTTTAGCTGCCAATCTTGAACGAAAATTACTGCTCGAGGAACGCGAAGGCTTTTTAGAATTTAAGGATGTGGTGCGTGGTTTTTTGGAGCGCCTCAGCCGAGAATTATCTGGGGCTGGGCGACGAGTCCGTGAAGCCTTGGATAATTTTAGGCAACTCGAGCCGATGCTCTTGGTGGTTGGGCGGGTGCGTTCTGGGCGTTTAACCGTCTCTGGTACTGCCGTGACCCAATCTGCCACGACAATCCGTGCTAGACAAGAATTTATTGCCATGCAAAACTGGTTTGCCAGAGCCGCTCAAGATGGCGACGGCTTAGAATATGCGATTGCTGCCTTGCGCGGTGCAGTCACTCGGGTGCTGAGTTTTATTGATGCCCTGCACCGCACAAGGGAACTTGGACTTGGTAGGGCTGGGGTTTTCTCGAGCCTGGCAGAGTCCCTAAACGATTTGGATGTACCGTCCGAAGCCCGTTCACACTTAGCCCAAACCTTGGGTTTGAACGCCCCACTTCATGCCATAGGCGATGCTGCCAGCACCGATGCGGCTGCTTGGAGTACAGCCCTTGAAGCGGTAGAACTATTTCCCGTTACTCGGGGGAAAATTGCGGCTCGAGCCACCGCCCAACTGCGCCAAGTCTCGAGTGAAGCCAAAGCCGCCGCCAGTGCTGCCCAACTTGCTTTTAGGGAACGTCAAAAGAAATTACTGATGCTTTTTGAAGCCCACAATGGTTTACTTTCTTTAGATGGACTGACTCTCCCCGATATTGAAAGTCTGCATGATTTAATGGGTTACTTAGAACGAGCCTACATGGGCGTAACGGCAGGTCCTGAAGGTCATTTACTCGAGATTACCCTCCAAGATACCCCTGCCGAAGTACGCGGCACAGATTGGACACTGGTTCTCGAGCGGGGCGCACACTTAAAACTGGTCGGTGAAGCATGAACCAGTCTTACATGGGTGATATGAACCAGTCTTACATGGGTGAAGCATGACCACCCCGCCAGCCCTACAAAATGCGATTCGGGTACTGCTCGAGCAACCGCTTCTGCTCGAGGGGGCAGAGGGTTTCCGTGAGGTGATTGCTTGGCGAGCCGAGGTCAGTCAGTTCTTTGCGCGTGTTGCAGGTTGGACTGTTTTAACAGGACCTCATGCACTGCGGCTGGTTGCGCCGCCAGCCTTTGCCGAAGGTGGTCGGGCGCTCGAGGGTTTACATTCAGTCAAGGCGACGGTCTTTTTGGCTTGGATTTTGTGGTTTCATGAATATCTGGGTTTGCGGCTTGGTGAGGCGCGGCAGTTTAGTTTGTCGGAATTGGCTTCGCAAATCGAGAATCAATCTGGGTTAGCCATGACCAGTTTGGAACATCGGCGGGCATTGGTGCAAGCGGTGCGGACGCTCGAGATTCTTGGCGCGATGCGTTTACTCGATGCCAGTACCAACGAATGGGAGGATGCCAAGGAGGGTCATGCAGGGGCGCTGCTCGAGTTTACATCTGGGGCGGCGTACCTGATTTCTCAGCCTGTGGTGCAACTGGTTACGCCGTTACAACGGGCGATTCAAGCACTTTTAACTGGACCTGCACTGCACCGTTCACTTGACCCTGAAGCATTTGCAGCCTTGCAAGCCGATGCCGATTCAGACCGTGGTGTGGTTGAGTATGTCGAGAATACCTTGGGTTGGACATTAGAAATCCAAGCCGATTATGCACTGCTGCTGCGTGGTGGAATTACTAGAGGTTTAGCCAAGCGCTTCACCCCGGGGCGTGGGGTGGTCTCGAGCGCGGGCTTGCTGCTCTTAAATATAATTCGTGCCGAAGTCCAAGCTGGGCGTTTGCAAAGCCAAACAGGGCGGGTGCGTTTAACCCAAAATCAGTTGTATGCTTTTTTAGATCAGGTCAGGGCAACCCACCGTGATAAATGGGGGCAGCAAGCCGCCACCAGCACTGATAAAATCCTGCGTGAGATTCTGGGCGATTGGCTTTCGTGGGGCGCAGCCAGCCAAGAAGGTGAGTTTTGGTGGCTCGAGGCAATTCTGAGCCGTTTTGAAGCCTATTATTTTGACCCCGATAAACCAGTTATTGAACGAGCCGCAGGCAAACGACGGAGGAAATCAGCATGAGTTTTTTTGAACGCGCAGCTTTGCGTGAACTTGTTTATCCGCCCAGTCCGCGTTTTGTGCCAACGCGCTTGATTTTAATTAATTACTGGCTCTATCAGCGCCAAGTCTTTTATTTTGCGGCGGGTAAACTTTTTTTAACCGGCGACAACGGCAGTGGCAAAAGCACGGCTTTAACCG
>JAYWHB010000779.1:0-2063 GCA_043777915.1 Deinococcales bacterium | reverse complement strand
GCCACAAGCCAACCATCATTGCAGCAATCTTATTTAAGTTGCCTTCCAAACCAGCGTCCAAGGCAATCTGACGGGCTTCAAAGGCACGTAAGCCTTTAATTGGGTCAATGGCAAAACGGGTAATCGCGGCTGGGTTGGTGGCTGCCACCTCTTCGATGTCAACGCCGCCTTCCTTGGAAACCATTAAGGTAAAGGACTGTACATTGCGGTCATGGATTAAGCCGCAGTAATACTCTTTGGCAATATCCACGGCTTTTGCGACCAAGACTTTTTTAACGGTTAAGCCCTTGATGTCCATACCAAGAATCGCTTGGGCTTTTTCAAAGGCATCATTGCCATCTTTAGCCAGTTTGACTCCGCCAGCTTTGCCTCGTCCACCAACATGCACTTGGGCTTTAATCACGGTTAATGCCGCATATTCATTGGCAATCGCCTTGGCTTCTTCGGGCGTGCGGGCGATTTTACCCGGTGGGACTGGCACACCGTAGCTTGCCAGTAATTCCTTTGCTTGGTACTCGTGAAGTTTCATGATCCTCCTAGATGCCGCTTGGGTTTCTCCCAACGGCACAAACCTTGAAAGTTTACACCTTTGTGACACTCGAGAACCGTTGTGCCTGTCACGGTGACAAAACGCAGGGTAAAATGAATCATGCCAGCCAAGTCGGATAAACATGTACTCGAGGCAGCTTGGATACCAGAATGGCGTAAGGTGATTCGGCAATCCAAGAAACGACTGTTGCCATTGTATAAACCAAATCTTAAGCAACACCAAAGAGCCGAATTTTTGCTCTTCTGCCCATGCTGTGGGCAGCCAACTCGCATTCTCGAGCAGGCTGGACTGCAAGACCTTAATTATCAGTTAATCCAAGCCGTTCTCGCCTTGGAAGGTCTTGCACAAAAAGTTTGGTTTACCTATCAAAATGGCGACCTTTTTGACTGGATTAAAGTTCCGTTTGCCTTAAGAATTTGGGCGTGTGATGCTTGTCTGGTATCCAAAAAGGCTGAATTGGCAGATTTTGAAACGATTTTTCTGCTCAATTTGCAAACCGATGGAGGACATCGCCCGTACTTTTATTTTGATCAAGTGTTGGGCTGTAACACTTGCCAAAGGAATTTTTTGCACCCAAAGCAATATCAGCGTTTTGTTCATGAAAGATATATGGTTTCGGACACAAAACTGCAAAACTGTCCAGATTGCCAGCGAAAAAAGAATTGGCGATATTGGCTTGAAGAAATACTGCTGCCAAAGACCCATCGCAATCCAAGTTATGAAAATCTGCTTAAAGCCAGTCGGATTTTACTGGGGAACGCCGACCCTCGAGCCTTGGATTTTTTGCGTCGTGCCAAAAATAAAGCCCCTAGCCTTGAGGAACGCCAAAAACTCGAGCAGCAAATTCGGATAAGCTAAACTGTACCCCAAGGAGTCCAACATGATTAAAGTTAAACTCGGTCAGAACAATTACGGTAAATCCGATGTGCGCTTATTCAAAGTGTTCAGGGACTCGAGCCGCCATGAAATTAAGGATGTTTGGGTGGATGTTGCCATGCAGGGCGACTTTGACGCGGCTCATGTGCTTGGTGATAACACCGATTTACTGGCAACGGATACCGTGCGAAACACGATTTATGCGCTTGCGAAGGACGGCTTAACCTCAAGCATCGAAGAATTTGGTAAGCACTTAATTAAGCATTTTGTCAGTGCAGGACCGAAAGTCTCGAGTGTCCGCGTCAAACTGCTCGAGCATCGTTGGAATCGAATTCATGAACATGGGTTTGTGCGTGACACAGGTAAGCACATCGCCACAATCGAAGGTGATGGGTCTAATTTTAGCGTCTCGAGTGGGATTGATGAATTGTTTGTTCTAAAAACCACCAATTCGGGTTGGGAAGGGTACTTGCATGAGCAATTCACAACCCTCCCAGAGACCAATGACCGTATTCTTGCCACGGTTGTGACGGCGCACTGGTTGTACAACACTGTAAACGTGGATTACGACGCGGTTTGGAACAGGGTTTGGCAGCAAATCCTCGAGACCATTACCGACCATTACAGCCCAAGCGCC
>JAYWHB010000778.1:0-2065 GCA_043777915.1 Deinococcales bacterium | reverse complement strand
TGGTTGTACCGAAAAACTATTCAACCTTTTTTACTGTCTCGAGCTAAGCAAATTTTTGTAACTTCACTCGATTATGCGCTCAACCCACCATCAGCACTGCTGCCTTACCAGCCTAAAATGACCGAATTGCCCAACGCTATTAATACCAATCTTTATAAGCCACCAGATACACCCAACAAACAATCCTATGTGTTGTTTGTTGGCGGCATGGACTCGGCTCATTACTTTAAGGGCATAAACGTCCTGATTAGCGCCCTTGCACATTTACCCGAAGCCAAAGCTATATTGGTTGGGCAAGGCAATTTACGCCCAAAGTACCAACAACAAGCCAAAGACCAATGCCCAGACCAAATAGAATTTATTGACAATTGCAGCGAAACAGCCCTGATTAAACTTTACCAAGAAGCCCTTGTGACGGTGCTGCCCAGCACCAGCACTGGTGAAGCCTTTGGATTGGTGATTCTCGAGTCTATGGCATGTGGCACACCCGTCATCGCTACAGCCTTACCGGGGGTACGCACCCTGATTGAAGACGAAAAAGATGGGTATTTGATTAAACCCAATAACTCGAAAAATTTAGCAAATGTTATACAAAAATTGTACACTAATCCACAATTAGCCCAAACTATGGGGAAAATAGCTAGTCAAAAAGTGCATTCTTACTATAGTCAGATAACAATAGGAATTCAACTCGAGTCTAAATACGAAACGATCCTGAGTATTAAAAATAATTAAACACCAAATTAATAGTAAAGAGTAAGTGTCTTGAGAATCTTCAAATTTTCTTTGCCTGGCAGCTTTCTTTGTCTAAAAATATTCATAAGATTTTAATCTATAGTAAATTATTTTAGCATTACTTACTCAAGTAATCGGAGCATAAAATAATCTTAATGTTTAGCTGACTCTATTCGGGTTTTTACCGTGAGACAAGCTAGACTTCCAAAAAACCTACCTCTGTGTTAGCCTTCTGGTCGGTGTGAAGAACATCACAAAAAGCGTATGACGGTCGTGTGACGCTCAATCGGTATCCTAAAACCAGCTAGTGCAACAAACAGGAAAATAACACCATGAAAAAAGCACTCATCACTGGAATCACAGGGCAAGACGGCGCATATTTAGCGCAGCTTTTACTTGAGCAAAAATACAAAGTATACGGTGCATATCGCCGTACTTCTTCGCCCAATACATGGCGCTTAGATGCACTTGGTATTAAAGACCAAATCGAACTTGTCCCCATGGACTTACTCGAGTACAGCAACATCCAGCGTGTGATCGAACAAACCCAACCAGAAGAAATCTACAATCTTGCCGCCCAAAGTTTTGTGGCAACCTCCTTTGAACAACCCATCTACACCTCAGACGTAGATGCACTCGGTGTAACCAGAATCCTTGAAGCGATTCGACTGATTAACCCAAAAATCAGGTTCTACCAAGCCAGTACCTCCGAAATGTATGGGAAAGTGCAGAGCGTACCCCAAAACGAACAAACACCCTTTTACCCTCGCAGTCCCTACGGCGTTGCAAAACTGTATGCCCATTGGATGACTGTCAATTACCGCGAATCTTACGGCATTCACGCCTCGAGCGGAATCCTGTTTAACCATGAATCACCACTGCGTGGCGAAGAATTTGTGACCCGCAAAATCACCAAAGCCTTAGCCAAAATAAAACACGGTTTACAAGAAACCCTTGAACTCGGCAACTTAGAAGCCAAACGCGACTGGGGTTACGCGCCAGACTACGTGCGCGGAATGTGGCAGATGCTTCAGCAAGACCAAGCAAACGATTATGTACTCGCCACAGGAGAAACCCACACAGTGATAGAATTCATAGATTTAGCTGCCCAAGCCGCAGACATGACACTCGAGTGGCAAGGCAAAGGCGAACAGACCGTAGCTCGAGACGAAACAGGCAAAATACGCATACAAATTAACCCCAAGTTTTACCGCCCTGCCGAAGTAGAACTTTTAGTCGGCGACCCAAGCAACGCCAAAAAACACTTAAATTGGACAGCCAAAACTGATTTTCGAGAACTGGTTCAAAAAATGATCGCCGCCGACCTAAA
>JAYWHB010000777.1:0-16243 GCA_043777915.1 Deinococcales bacterium | reverse complement strand
AGCTATGCAAAAAACTTCCATTAGGTGCAGTGTTAGGTTGGTATAGAAATATCGGTTATAACGTATGATTATCTATATTTTCAGAAATTGCTATGAGTCTCGAGTTATGGGCTTTTAATTATCCATACCGCGTCCCAACCCTCACCCAACTCGCCTAGGCTCGTTACCCTCATCCCGCCAAAAAGCGCGGGAGAGGGTTGTTCGGTTTGTTCTTTCGCTTAAGATTCGAGACCAGAAAACCGAAACATACTGTCCCTAAAAACTTTTCTAGCAAACAAAATTCAAACCCCCGAACCTAAAGCCCTCCCCCAAGCGAAGCGTGTTTTGGGGGAGGGTGGCGAGCCTAGGCGAGTCGGGTGAGGGGCTGACTGATTGTGATTCTATGCGTACTGAAAGACTTTTGCTCTTAGACTGATGCCTAGGGGTGCTATGTGAAATTCGCTAGAACCAGTGCTGCTTGTCCGAGAATGGCTTCTTGGTCAGCTTGACTGCGTTTTTTCCAATTGGCAACAATAATACTCATGCGTGGGTTAGTGGCTAGGCTGCTTAAGTGTTGGTCAATAAAATTCCAGTACAGACTGTTAAATGGACAGGCTTGTGTACCCAAGGTTTCTTTGGGTTTGTAAGCGCAGTGTTGGCAGTGGTTGCTCATGCGGTTGATGTACCCAGCCCCAGAGATGTAGGGCTTGGAGGTGAAGCTACCCGCATCGGCGTATTGGCTCATACCAATCACATTTGGGGTCACTACCCAGTCAAAGGCATCCACAAAACCCTCTAAAAACCAATTATTGACGGCTTGTGGTTGTACACCTGCCAGTAGCGCAAAATTACCCAGCACCATCAAACGCTGAATATGATGGGCGTGACCGGTATCCCAGACTTGCTGCACGGCTTTTTGGACACAGCGCATTTTTGTGTCGGCTGTCCAATAAAAAGATGGTAAGGCTCGAGTCAAACCGTACCGATTGGCTTGGTGTAAATCGGGCATCAAAGCGTTGTAAACATGGTGCATAAATTCACGCCAACCCAGAATTTGACGAATAAAACCTTCTAAGCTGGATAGTGGTACTTTGCCCAAGTAGAGCAAAGCCGCTTCGCAGACTTCTTTGGCACTAATTAAGCCAATGTTGATGGCTGGCGATAACAAACTGTGATAAAGCTGTGTTTCGTTATTCACCATTGCGTCTTCGTATGCCCCAAAGTCGTGTAGCCGAAACTCGAGAAAATGCTGCAAAGCAACCAGTGCTTGTTCTCGAGTGACTGCCCAATTAAAATGCTCCAAACTGCCAAAATGGTCGGGAAATTCTTCTTCGATAAAAGTTTTAGCTTCAAGTGTAATTGCATCTGGTACAAACTCGAGTTTTTTAGGGAAGACATGGTTTTTTGGTGGCACTTGGCGGTTATCCGTGTCAAAATTCCATTGTCCACCAAGTGGTTCTGTGCCATCCATCAACCAAGTGGTTTGGCGGCGCAATTGGCGATAAAAAAATTCCATTCGGTAGGTTTTCTTGCCCTTGGCGTATAAATCCCAATCGGCTCTGGTTGACAGCCACAAGATATTTGGAACAATTTTTAAGACTCCACCTAAGCCCGAAACAGCCGCCGCTAAACTGTTTGCCACGCCATAATCGGCTGGCTGCATGACTTCGATGGTTGCCTTGGGAAACTGCTCGAGATAAGCGGCTAAACCAGCTTCAAAACTCGGGAACTGCCCATAAGCCACCGTGTACCCTCGAGACTCGAGCGCCACCCTAAAATGACGCATGGCGCTGTAAATCATCAGTAAGCGTTGCTTATGGCATTTAATCGCTTTGCTGCGTGCCATACTTTCAATCATGATGATTCTGGTTTGTGTCGGCTCAAAACCATCAAAACGAGCCAAATTAAGCTGATCGCCCAGAACAAAAATATGCCGCATTGAAGAAATTCTAAGGGTAAATACCTAAAAAGATTGTACCAACAGCCTGAATTTCCTCAAAGCTCAAAGCCCAAAGCTCATGGCTCTCTAGGCTTCGACCCGTCTATGGCGCGGCTCTTTCTCGAGCATTTGGGCATGTGCCACAGCTTGTTGCCCAGCTTGCGCCCCAAAGACCCAAGCCAGTTTGAGCATAAAAGTAATCGTTTCCGAATCCTGCTCGAGAATTTTTTTCTGCAAAAAAGCTTCTGCCCCCATCGGCAACGGCATTTGCGCCAGATTCTCGGCATGTTCGGCTTTGAGTTGTTCAATCATGGCAGAAAATTCTTGATTCATGTTGCATAATCTAACACAAAGACACTCAAGTTTCATGTGATTTTGCTTACATCGCAAGTCTGGTCTTGCCTACATCGTATGGCGTACTACCTCGTCTTAGCTGATTTTCGTACAGATTCTTGTGTGAATAACGCTTAAAGTACGACTATGAAACGATTCTTGTTGCTTAGCTTGTCCCTTGCCACAATTGGTTTTGCCCAAAGCACCCAGAAACTCGAGGCAAACTCGAGCGTAACGTATTTTGCCAGTGCAGGACAAGATAAATGGAGTGGTAAAGCCCCAATCGAAACCCTAAACTGGGAATTTGACCTGAAACGCCCACTCGAGACCGAATTTAGTGCCACGGTTCGCCCAGCTAAATTTAACAGTGGCAATGGTATCCGCGACGATAATGCCCGTAACAATGTCTTTAAGGTCTCGCGCTTTCCAGTCATCACCCTAAAAAGCAGTAGCCTCAGTGGTGAAAAACGCACCTTAATCAGTGGTGAAACCCGAAATTTTAAGGTCAAGGTCAAACTCGAATTGGGCGGTATAACCAAAGACCTCGAGATTCCACTCGAGATTTATTACGACGGTAATACCAAGCGCCTCAGCGCCGAAAGTACCTTTGTGGTTTCTTTGGATGCCCATAAGCTCGAGCGCCCAGAATTCTTGTGGCTAAAAACCGATGACGCTGTGCGCCTAGAAGTCAAACTCGAGACAACTCTATAAATTGCTAAAGCAGCAGACCCGAATATCTAAGCCGCCTTGGGTCAAATGGGTTGTCTCGACCCGCATCCCCGTAAGCCCAGCCCTAAACGCCCGCCAAGTGCTTTCAGACGGGCATAAACAAAACCCGACCAGACTGGATTTGGCTGCCCATTTCTGCACCGACTGACCAATTTTGCCGTACAAGGCATCTGGATTCTCCGAAACCATCCGCAAGCCATACGGCGGATGAAGCGGCAACAAAACAATCCCATTGTGAACCAAAAAATCTGTTTTGAAGGCATCCGCTTCTACACAAGAAATACTTCCCTGCACCGTTTGTTGCACCAACGCCACATTGCCCTCGAGTTCTTGAAATTGCGCCTCGTCATTTTCAACAAACACAATCTCTGGCAGTAAGGCTTCGGCGGCGGCTCGAGCCATGCGATTACGCCACCACTCAAGGGTTTGGGCATTTGGCATGGTCAATAACTGCCACGGACGTTCCACCCCCCAGACCGACGGCGGCAACCCAAACAACGATTGCCATGCTTCTAAACCAAGTGTACCGCTCCCCGCGAACGGCACAGCAATTTGCACTGCCTCGAGAACACGTGGCTCGAAGCTGGCTAAACGCCACAGGGCAGCACTGGCAATGTCCTCACGGAGCGGCGCAAGTGTTCCAGTGCTGGCACGCCAACCGCGCTTATGCAGGGCATCGTTGCCAAGGCTGACCGCCACCCGCAAATAATCACCGCTCGAGGTGACATGAATTCTAAAATGCGGCTCGGTAGTCGAGAGCTTAAAACCATTACTGACAAATAACTCTTCGACAATTTTAGTCATTCGCCCAGCATGAGGAATCACACCCGCAAACGCCTCACAACGAAACTCGAGACTTGCACGTTCAGGCAGTAAAAAACCCCACGGTAATTTTTCTAACACACGCGGTAAATCATTCCAACCATGCACTCGAGCCGTGGGGAAATTGAGTCGCACGTCATGCAGAGTTGTGGCTCGAGCCGCCAGCTCACAGGCAAAATCCCATGAGGCATTCTTGACACGTACAAAACCCTTCTCGAGGGTCAAAATTGGCGCAAATTTATGCGGTTTCCACGGCTTAGCCACAATCACTTCGGTCTCGAGTAGTGCTTCATCCAAACAACCGGGGGCAGCAAAGAGTTCAAAGGTTAGGGGTTTAGAGAGAATTGGGTTCATGAGTAACGCTCCTGATAATTGTCATCTGTCACAATAGAATTTGATTCGACAGTTCGTATTTTTGGAGCTTCATCTGGAATAAATTCAGAGAGTTGAATCAGTAATCTATCGTATTCAGAAGTTGTAGCAAGGATAAATCCGTCTAATCCCATGACAGATTTCATATCTTTTTTTCGAGTAGCAACTTCTTTTTCATTCAAAGAAATTACATAGGATTTTGATTGACGGTAGACATATCGCATGGCAACTGCTTCAAGGTCAGCTTGCTTCCAACGCTCTCGGAGACTGGTTTTAGCACTGAGAACCACGGGTCCAAACTGTTGAGTATATACGAGTAAGTCATAGCTGACATTAGGAATAAAAGCAACTTTAGCTTGAAGGTAAAATGGGAAAATTTGAGCGCGAATCAAAGTAATTGCAATAAGTTCTTCAAAAATTTTACCGTTAATGCCATTATTTTCTGTGCCAAACCGCCGCTCAAACTCCAACCAGTATTTCTGAATGAATTGACTCGGACTGAGACTTGGTTCGCCGTGAAGGTCGGGGACGAGTTGCCTGATGATTTCCTTGGTTGAAAGCGACATCAATAATTTCCTTTCGCATTTGCTTAGCAATTTCGACGATCACGGGGACAGCCACCGAATTTCCAATTTGCCGGTACATCTGGGTTCTCGAGACGGGGAAGACAAAGTGGGGCGGGAAGCCCATGATGGCTTTGCATTCATTTTCGGTCAGTAATCGCAGACCCGTTCTTCCATCACGCACAAACGTTCCGGTTAAGCGCTGAATTTTATGGTACGAAGCCACTTGGGTTTTGATGTGGATGCTCGAGTCTGGGCTAACAATCGCGGGTTTGCCATCGTCTTTTTTGAAAATATAGGCTTTTTGTAAGTGTTCAGAAATCCCGTAACCCTCAACACCTGTTTCAATAAACTGCCCAACAAAAACATCTGAGTGTGTACCTTTTGGAAAACCAAACTTTGCATTCCCCGATTTATGTCCGACAATATAAATTCGTTTACGTTTCTGAGGCACTCCAAATTCAGAAGCATCCAGCACTTGATACATAACCACATACCCAAGTTCGCGCAGCGTCTCGAGAATAATTTGCATTGTCTGCCCGTTATTATGCGTGACCAGCCCTTCGACATTCTCGAGCAGAAAAGCCAGTGGTTTTTTATCTGCTAAAATTCTGGCAATTTCATAAAAAAGTGTGCCTTGGGTCTGATGTAAAAACCCTTGTCGTAAACCGATGCTACTAAAAGGCTGACAAGGAAAACCCGCCAGCAGCACGTCAAAATTTGGGATTTCACTCGAGGGAATCAGTGTAATATCGCCTTTTGGAAAATCCCCATGATTGGCAAAATATGTTTTTTGCGAATGCACATCCCATTCTGATGAAAACACACACTGCCCACCTGCCGCTTCAAATCCAAGCCGCATCCCACCAATACCCGCAAAAATATCCACAAACCGGAAAGCTGGAATTTGGTAAGCAGGGAAAAGCGGCACTCGAGCTTTGAGCATATCTGATGTTACCATTCTACCCCTGCACATTCAGCACATTGATTCCAGCCGTCGTCAGTCGCTCCGCGAGGTCTTGGGCAGTTTCTCCGACCACGCGAATCACAAATCTGCGGTTGCCTTGGCTGTGTCCCGCCGTGGCAACACTGACGATATTGGCGGGTTGAATGGCTTGGCTGGCGGTCATCAGACTGCCGGGTACGTCGGGCATCTCGAGGGTCAGGCGTACCCCGCCTTCTTTTAGCCCAAGCACTTGGGTAAATGCCCCCAAGACATCGGTGATGGTCAGCATTCCAACCAGTGCGCCAGCTTTGTCCAGCACGGGTAAACCAGCAATTTTACTGAACTGCATAATCAAAGCAGCACTCTCGAGCGTGTCCGAAGCGCGACAGGTTTTAACGGGGCTTGCCATGACTTCACGCACCGTCAGTTTTGCCAGTAAGTAATTCATTTCCCAGACAGAAAGCGTCGTGGCTTTACTGGGCATGGCATCTTTTAAGTCCTTGTCGGTGACAATACCCACCAAGGTCGCGCCGTCCACCACGGGTAAACGCCTGAAGCCTCGTTTTTGTAAGAGCTTTAACGCCTCGAGAACTACGGTATTTGGGGCGATGGTTAAGGGAGCGGGAGTCATCCAATCTTGAACGAGCATGAATTATCTTACCCCCTTGTGTTAAACTCGCGCATCCTACCCTGATACGGGAGTGCATCTCGAGGACACATGAAAGAATCGATTGGCGAGAAATTCATTGACCAAACAAAACTTAAACGCGGCGATACCTTTCCTGTTGGGAAACGTGTCCCAGCCTTTAAGGTTTATGCCAGCCCACTCGAGACGATTCGCTTGCCTTCGGCTAAGCAAAAAGGCGGCGCGGGTTTTTGGAGTGTAGTCACGGCACGGCGTTCACAAACCCCCGAGGTCGGGAGTTCAATCACCATTTCCGAAGTGGCGCAACTTCTTTGGGCTGCCCAAGGGATTACCGGGCAACGTCCGGGTGGCTCTAACTTGCCATACCGAACTGTGCCAAGCCCAAGTGGGGCATATCCGCTCGAGGTTTATTTGGTGGCACGAAGCGTAACCGATACCTTTGCGGGGGTTTACCATTATGTGGTGCGCGAACATCAACTCGAGCAAGTGCGAATTGGCGACACCACCAAGGATTTAACTGGGGCATTACTGAACGACTCGAGTGTAGAAACCAGTGCCATTGCCCTGATTTTTACGGGTGTGGTTGAACGTACTGTTACGGCTCATGCCGAACGAGGCTACAGGCATTTGTATCTCGAGGCAGGCTATGCTGCCCAGAATGTCTTGCTGGCTGGAACAGCCCTTGGGCTATCGGTGCGGTCTATCAGTACCTTCTTTGATGATGAAATCAGTTTCTTGCTCGGTTTGCAAGGCAACCGTGAATTGCCCTTAAATGTGATTCTGGTAGGGCGGTAAAAAGTTACGTCTTCATCTCGAGAATAAACTTGGTGATTTCTTCACAGATGGTGTCACGTTCGGCATCCCAAAAAACTTCATGGTTGCAATTTTGTAGCCAACGAATGCGTTTGGTGGCACTGCCAATTTTCTCTAAGGCAAGGTCGGCAGCCGCAGGTGGAATTACTGTGTCTTTTAAGGAATGCAGAATTAAGGTTGGGGCGCTGATGTTGCTTAGAATTTTTGTGGTCACACCAGCCATTTTATAGAGTTCGCCAAAGGCAGCCGTTGGGAATTGCGGATAGGTGATGTTTTGGGCTTCGGCTTGAAGCCGTAAAACGGGGTCTAAAATTGAAGAACCATCGCCCTTAAAATCCTTAACCACACTTTGCAGTAATCCCACAAAAGGTGCAAGCGGACTGGCAAATTTTAAGGCAGGGGCAACCAACACCAAACTCGAGACTGGTTTTTGAACCGCAATGTGCGCCGCCACCAAACCACCCATGCTATGCCCCACCACTGCCACTTGCTCACACTGGGTCTCGAGACGGGCATAGGCGGCTAGGGCATCTGTGAGCCAATCCCCCCAAGTCACCCCCCGTAAATCTGTCCAGACTGTGCCATGTCCACGCAGTACGGGAATTTCAAAAGGTAAACCCGCTTTTTCCAGAAATGGGGCAATATAATTTACGGTTTTCGGTTGGGCTGTAAAACCATGACAGACCAAAACACCAAGAGACGATTTCATTAGCAAAATACTACTGCATTTTAGTAGGCTAATAAACATGAAACTCGACCCCAAAGTTCGCATGGCAGCCGACCAAACCTTTATGGAACTTCTGGCAGTGGTGCGTGTCAGTGTGCTGGACGCAAAACCACCCGCTTTTGCTGCCTCGAGTGCGGTGGCAAAAATGTTTTTTACCGAAAGCCAAAAAAGTGTGCTGCAAGACCTTGCCCAACTGACCGCCAGTTGGAACTCCTCGGAGATTAATTTGCCCGTGGCAGAACGCGCCATGAAAACCTTAGAGGATATGGGCTTACTCGAGGCTCGAGAACATTTGGTGAAACTGCGGGAACTAGGGCTTTGAGTTTGCTGTAAAAAAAGACGAAGGCAATTGCCTTCGTCTTTTACTGTGCTTTTTAGAACGGGAAACCAAGTCTAAAGTAGAACTTACCACCCGGATTCCAAGCACTCCAACCATAATCTAAGCGAATCGCAGGGAGTTGAATACCCCCAAAGCCAAGGTTGATTTGTAAACCCAGACCATAACCAAATTGCATACCAAAGGGAATTCTGGTGGTCACGTTTTCGACAACTCGATCACGTCGGTATTGGCTGTCGCCGCCCCAAGCGTTACCAAAGTCAATCCAAGCAATGCCGAGTAAACCGTAAGTAAAGGCGGTTTGTAATCCAAAGTCAAAACGTAACTCGAGTGAACCGGTGTAGTAGACATCGCCGCGTAAATCACCAAAGTCAAGACCACGTAAGTTAATCGCTTCAGAAGCGGTTGCACCACCGATGCTAAAGATTCGGCTGCTTGGGGCTGCCCCAAAAAGCGCCCCGGCGTTAAACCTAAAAGCCAGCGCAAAGTTACGGTCATCGCCACCAACGCCAAATTTGCCTTGTGAATCCCAACCTAGCCCAAGGTAGGTGCGAAAACCAAATGTGCCTTGGGTCCAAGATAAGGGGCGTGGCAATGCACCGGGCAGGGTTGAATCTATGCGGTCAGTGCCAAAACCATACCCAAGACTACCTTGAACCAGCCAGCCTTGGGTCGGAAAATCCTCGCGGTTCTTGGTGTTGAATTCACCTGATAAACTGACGTAAGCAGTTAAGTTATTTAGTGGCACACCTTGGCTTGTTCCAGCCACAGCCGCCACGGCAGCATCGTTATTGGTGTTATTGAATGGTCTTGTACCGACATCTCCCGGGGTCTCGAGGAAATTTTGTTCGTACTGGAAATCAAAGGCAATGCGAATCGTGAAATTACTAAAAAGCTGTCTGCCCAAGCTGATTCCAGCCCCGGTGTTGCGGGTACTAAAATAACGCGAACCTTCGTTGATGTTAGCCGTGGTTGGTAAATCTACAAAAGCCCGCGTAAACTCAACCACCCGTTTAGAAGCCACATTGGAAGAAAAATAAACTGATATTTCGGTGCGGTTGGTGGCAAAGTCTAAAAAGTTAAAGTCAAGCCAAGGAATTGAATACGAAAAACCGCCACTGACGGCTTGCCCAGCCTCGTTGGGTTGGGCTTGGAAAGTCACGTTCATGCGGTGTCCTACACCCCAAGCGTTGCGCTCGCTGTAG
Organism: Deinococcales bacterium; assembly: GCA_043777915.1. Taxonomy (GTDB): domain Bacteria; phylum Deinococcota; class Deinococci; order Deinococcales; family JAAFIG01; genus JAAFIG01. Next base: position 6,832 of record JAYWHB010000777.1, on the reverse strand, counting down.
GTCAAGTTGCCTGCAAAACCGTCTAAGGTCGAAAAAGTTAGACCGGGTAAAACCTCACCTGTGCTGCCTTCCTCGAGTTCAAGCACCAAAATCACTTCTTCGGGTTTGCCACTAGGCGCAGGTTTAATATCTGGACGAATATCTTTGAGTACCCCTAGGGCTTGGATATTGCGAAAAGAATTGCGAATTTTATTAAAATCGAGTAACCCACCGGCTTTGGGCAACTCACGCAGAATAATTCGGTCTTGGCTGCGGTGCGCGTTACGCCATTTTAATTCGTAGCCCACAAGTTTGACCTCGAGAACCCGAACAGTATAAACACCATCGGCATAACTGACATCGGGTGTACTGACAATCGTGTAGCCAGCCTCGGTATAGGCTTGGGAAATAGCTGTAAAATCAATTTCTCTGGCAATTTGGGCGTTGTAGGTGTCGCCCAATTTTTGCGTCACCAAACGCCGTATACGGTCTGTTGGAATTACGGTATTGCCCAAAATCCGAATGGTTTGAATTGGACCTGCGGGCGCATCCTCGATGGTAAAAGTCACGATGACCGAGTTATCGCCGCTTGGCTCGAGAACAATCCCGACTTGTTTATCACGCCCACGCGCCAAATTACGGGTTTCTTTAATCAGGGTTTGATAATTAAAAAAGTCGCCTGGTTTTTGCGATAAGGTACTTGGGTCAATGCCAAGCGCCGTGGCATCTATGGCGGCAATTTTTAGTTCGTTAATGATAATCGTCAGCACCCCATTCTCGAGGCTCGATAGTTCGATGTTTGGTCCTGAACCAATATAACCACGTGGCGTATTTGCGCCGTACCCTTTTTTGCTGTACAAGTCGTTGACCGCCCGCAGCCCTTGAAAATAAATGCGAATATCAAATTTACCCGAACTGACCAGCGTACTAAACTGAGCAATAATTTCTGCGCTCGGCACAAGGGTTGCGCCAACTGTTTTGACTTCACGCACCGTGGCATTTTCGTTAATCGTGTAGGTCACGATCACTTTGTTGTCTTTGGGTTTGGATAACTCGAGTTTAATCTCTAAAGTAAACGGAAAACCAATGCTCTGACGATAGATTGCGCCCAGCCCAATTCGCGCTTCCTCAAGCCGAAGATTACTGACCATCACACCCGCCGTAACATTGTAGCGCTGCTCGAGTAAACTTAGAATTTGTTCGCTGGTGACAATCGAATTACCTTTGATTTCGACTTTTTCGATTGTAGGATTTGGCGTTACGGTAATTCTTAAAATATTGCGCCCGTTCTCGAGTACCACCGCTACTTTGGTGCTATTGGCTTGAAAAAAACCAGTGCTTTCGACTTGCCCTTGAATATCGGTCGCAACCACACTTTCCAGAGCATCACCCACCGAAACACCAATCGTAACTTTGATTAAACCGACCAAAGAATCGTCTAGTGTGCCAATACTGCTGACCACCACAATGTCATCAATTTGACCTTTTGGCGTTTGTGCCAAGGCAGAAGTCGAGAAAAAACATAAACATAAGAATAAGAACCTTGTTACCAATCGCATGAAGCCTCCAAATAACACTCGGGATGTTGAACGCGTTCGAGTCTCGCGTGTTTTGCTCTTCCTTGCGTGAAGTGCGTGTGAGAAGCACTAATAAACCAAATCAAACGTGCAGCACAATCAACAGCCCAAGAGTTTACCTGAGTTAGAACCCAAAAAGGTGAGCGCAAGCTCAGACAAACAGGCTAAGATGAAGACCATGAGCCAAAACCATTCTATAGATGAACGAATTAAAAGCATTGTGAGTGCCTGGAGAGCCTATTCTACCGATGTTCCAGAGGTAGCGATTATCCTCGGCAGTGGCTTAGGTCCTCTGGCGGAACAACTCGAGAATCCCGTGATTGTTTCTTACAAAGACTTGCTCGGTTTCCCGATTTCGACTGCGCCCGGACATGCTGGCAGAGCCGTAATGGGAACACTCGAGGGTAAACGCATATTGGCATTTCAAGGACGGGTACATTTGTACGAAGGCTATACCGCCCACGAAGCTGGTATTCCTGTGCGTTTTGCCCACGCGCTCGGCGCAAGAAAAATTATTCTGACCAATGCGTGTGGTGGCTTAAACCCTGCTTGGCAGGCTGGCGATATTATGCTGCAAACCGATTACATCAATTTTACGGGTACAAACCCGTTGATTGGAGACAATGACCCGAATGTTGGCGAACGCTTTTTGCCAATGATGGATGCTTATGACCTCGAGTACCGCCAAATTGCTAAGGCTGCGGCTCGAGCCGCCGATTTAGAACTGCGTGAAGGCACATACCTAGCGGTTTCTGGACCCATGTACGCCCCGAAAGCCGAGCTAAGAATGTTCAGGCTTTGGGGGGCAGATGCGATTGGTATGAGTACCGTGCAAGAATTGATTGTGGCGCATTACTTAAAAATGCGGGTTCTAGGGCTAAGTAGCGTGACCGACATGGCGGTGGCAGACCAAGGCGACCATAGTGGTACAACCGAAGAAAATGTGATTGCCACTGCCAAAGCCACTGCGCCGCGTTTTGAGAAGCTGATTCGTGCCTTGATTCCCAAGTTATAAATTCAACGCATTTTTGTGCCTAAAATAGAGATAACCACTCAAGCTGTCTCGAGTTATTGTCGTTTGTGGAAATAACGCCGCCCAAAATCTAGCGTTATTTCTATTTTTGCCTTAAAATAGAAATAAGTATGATTCCAGCCAACATTGACTCAAGTAACCCACAACATCGAGCAGGGCAATACATCAGGCAGTTAAGCGGATACCGAGCTTTTGTACCTGCGCCATTACCGCCAACTCCAAAGGTGGATTTATCTGTGTTGTTTGATAAACTGCTTGCGGCACAAGAAGCAATAGCGCGACTTGATGGCATAGCAACCACCTTGCCGAATATCGAAATGCTGGTGTTGATGTACATCCGTGCCGAGGCGGTTTTGTCTAGCCAAATCGAAGGTATACAAGCCAGCTTGGACGATGTGTTGCGTGCCGAAGCCAACTTAAAAAATGCTGATGACCCTAAAGATGTACAAAAAGTTATCAATTATATTGCCGCAATGGATTATGGACTCGAGCGTACTGGACAGTTACCGCTTTCGCTGCGTTTAATCCGTGAAATTCATACCCGCTTAATGAGTGGTGTTCGTGGTGAGAACCGCGATCCAGGCGAATTTCGGCGTACTCAAAATTGGATTGGTCCAAGTGGTGCAACCCTGCAAACTGCTCGGTTTGTACCGCCACCTGTACCAGAAATGCACATTGCTCTTGATAACCTCGAGAAATTTATTTACGAAGATACAAGCAACCTACCCAATTTAGTCAAAATTGGTCTGCTTCATGCCCAATTCGAGACCATCCACCCATTTTTGGATGGCAACGGGCGCACGGGGCGCTTGCTGATTACACTGCTGCTTTGTCATTACGGCTTGTTGCACCAACCGCTTTTGTATTTGTCGTACTACTTTAAGTTGCATCGCACAGAATATTACGACCGCCTCCAAGCCATCCGTGACCGAGGTGATTGGGAGGGCTGGCTGGCATTTTATTTGGAGGGTGTACGGGTTGTGGCGCTCGAGTCAACCGAAAAAACCCGCGCCATGCTCAGGCTTCGTGATGTGGACCGTTTATCTGTGGAGAGTTGGAGCAGAGCGGGCAATGCCTTACAGGTTCTCAAGCATCTCTACCGCTTTCCATATGTCACCGTGCGTTCGGTGGCTGAACTGACCAAGCTGTCCTATAATGCCGCCAATCGTTTGGTGGCTGATTTGGTAAGCATCAACATTTTGTCGCCTTTAAACGACCGCTTACGCGACCGTGTGTTTTATCATCGGCGTTATGTAGAGATTTTCCAACTCGAGACCTTGCCAGAGCCTTCGGGAACAGATGATATGACCCGCAGCGAAGGCGTTATTTCGTCTTAGCCTGATTGCTTTGGATTCTATGCGCTACAATTGGCACATGACCCTGATTCTCGAGAATCCAGAACTAGAAGCGCGGCTACAAGCCGAAGCCATACAGCGCGGTGTGCGCCCAGAAGAAATTGCCCTCGAGACCCTTCGTGAAAAATTCGGACGGAGGTTACACCATGACGCAGATTTTTTGATTGGTACAATGAGCGAAGAAGAGTTTCAGGAATTTGAACGCAACATTGCTACTTTTAATGCCTTTGATGAATTGGATCGGTAGATGATTCACACCTCAAGTCTGTATCGTACAAATCCCAAGTATGTTTATGAATTAGACCTCCTTAACCATATACAGTTGGATACTAATTCACAAAAATTCTTAATTGAATATGGTCTACCGCATCTCATTTGGGATGGCACAGAATTAAAGATTAAAGTTTTAGAAAATTTTCAACCTCTAAATCTAAAGATCAAAGGTCGGCAAAATAGGTTTATTAAGTTTGGCGAAAGCGAATTTGGTGACTTCTGTGTTCAATCTTCAGAAGGCGCTGTTTATCTTGTTGATGAAAGTCAAAACAGTCATTTCGTTAATTCAAGTATCAAATGTTTTATCCTATTTATCATCATTTACATTGAAATACGTTCCCAATTTGAAGGCTTCGATAAGAGTGGTGATGATAACTATCTCTATGCACTTTATGAAAATGAAGCGAAATTTTTAGAGAAGGAATTTGCCAAATTTGATCCTCGGGCAATCGTTGAAAGCGCAGTTTGGAGTTTTCGATTGGAAGAAATTAGAAATGGAGCAATCTGAAATGTATTCATGTTTTGGTGATTATTTTTCAAGCATGGTTGGCAGAATACCAAAATTGTTTAATCACAAAAGATTTCCTTAAAGGATTTTTATGCTCTCAGATGTACAAACCCGTATCCAAATAGTTTGCCAAAAGGCTGGGCGCAACCCAAGCGACATTAAACTGATTGCTGTCACCAAAGGGCATACGCTCGAGGAAATCAACACGGCGGTTCTGGCACATGGTCACACCATCCTCGGCGAAAACCGCATCCAAGAGGCATTGCCAAAACTCGAGGCACAGCCAAATTTAGAATGGCACTTAATCGGGCATCTGCAAACCAATAAAGTTAAATTCTGTGCGGGTTTTAGCATGATTCACAGTGTAGACAGCCAGCGCTTGCTAGAGGAGATTGCCAAGCGCAGCCAAACTTGGCTTCAAACCCCACAAATCTTGCTCGAGATAAACATGGGCTTTGAAGTGCAAAAACACGGCGCAATCCCAAACCAAGCCCCTGAGCTTTTGGCAGTGGCAAGGGACTTGGGTCTAACGGTTCGCGGTTTGATGACGGTTGCGCCACAAGACCCAAGCCTTGCGAAAGCTGCTTTTGCGGGACTGGCAAAACTGCGCGATTCGCTCGGTCTTGAGCATCTGAGCATGGGCATGTCCGACGACCTTGAACTGGCAATAAACGAGGGTGCAACCATTCTACGCATCGGTAGAGCCTGCTTTGTGTAAAACACCCTTGTTGTTCTCATCACGCTCAGGTAGAGTGAGCAAGGGGAATCCATGAAACGCACACCACTCGATGTACGCCACCAAGAATTTTCAAACGCGCTTTCTGGATATTCCAAAAGAGACGTGCGCGAATTTCTGATGAGTGTTGCCGAAGACCTCGAAGAGTACGAACGTGGAATGCGAAACAACCAAGAACGAATTACGCAACTCGAGGCGCAAGTCAACGAATTACGTCAAGGCGAAGAAACCCTAAAACGCGCCGTGGTTAGTGCGGAGCGAATCTCCAATGAAATGAAACTAAACGCTGAGCGCGAAGCCAGTTTACGCATCAAAAACGCTGAGCATCAAGCCCAAACGCTGCTGCAAGAAGCCGAAAATCAAAAAGAACAATTGCTGCGTGAAGCCCTAAATAAAGCCAGAGACATTCGTGTGGAAATGGAACGGCTGCGGTCACAACGTTCGATGTTTGCTTCGCAATTTAAGGCAATGCTGCAAAGTCATATGGAAAACATTGACCGAGGCGAAGACAAAGGCACATAAACCTTTCACGCCAACAGCACATGATTTTTACGCCTCGAGAATCCCGCGAATCCGTTCTGGCAAATGCCGCCAGTCTTTCGGGGTAATGCTTAAAAGCGGCTGCTCGAGATGCAAAGCCAAATACGCCTTGGCGGTAAGCTCGAGGTAAAAACGCATTTCTGGGGCGTTCTGTGCCAGAATTTGCAGCGCTAGGGCTTCGAGTTGCCCTTGTAAATACTCGAGGGCTAAGAATTTGGCGCAACCCATGATTTCGTCTGGTTCGTTGTGGTTTAGCATTAAATCTGGGTTACGCACAATTTTAGAACGCCATTGGGTGGCAAGCGGCGAACGCAGGGTAATCCGACAATGGGCGCAAGGCTCTGATTTCTCGGTTAGGGTGGCACAAATCGGACACGGCACAAAGCCACTGCGGAGGCGTTCTAGCCGCGCTCGAGCCAAGGCTTCGGCTACGTTTTGCAGGGTGCTGCGAAGGTTCTCTGGGGTGTTTTCTAACTTTTGGGCAATGCGTTTTTGTTCGGCAAGGGTCAGTTTAATTGTACGGTGCTTAACGGTTTTACTGACTTTCTCGAGTGCGCCGACGGTAAATTGCAATTGGGTTGGGGCAGATGTTCCCAAGACTTGGCGCAGTTTCTCGAGATAGAGCGGGGTGTTGAGACTAAAAAAACTGGCGGCGGTGTTGTCCTGTACGCGAATGACCATAATTGTCTCTTTGGATTCTCGGTTCTTACGAAATTCTATTGCTTTGGTGGTTCGTGCCAATTGATGCCCAACCGCATCATCCCACGCTGCCAGTAAACGCGCCTTGTCAAAACTGCGTTTCCAGCCTTTGCGCTCGACCACTCGGTCAAG
>JAYWHB010000776.1:0-16246 GCA_043777915.1 Deinococcales bacterium | reverse complement strand
AAGTAAACCTGCCACAAATCAAACCCCCTTGTTAGCTCAAGGGGGTTTATGCTGGGGAGGTTAATTCCAAGAGTTCTTGAATCACAAACGCCGTCATTCCCCAAATATCTGTGCCTTGCCAAAGATAATGCGGCACAGCCCGTTGACGGTTTTCAAAAGTTGGCACTCGAGCCGAAGCAGGCAAGGTTTTTTGTTCATAGGTCACTTGGATTAAACGCAAATCGGCAATAGGAACAAACAGTAACTCGGCAACCTCGGCAGGATTAGGTGCTAATAGCGCTTGGCTCGAGACCAGACCAAGCACTGGGGTGACATGAAAACCAGCCGGAGTCCAAACATCGCTCAGTAAACCCAGCACCCGCACATGCTTTGGCTCGAGACCAATTTCTTCATCGGCTTCGCGCAGCGCAGCTTGAATTGGGGTTTCGGCAGCGTCTAAACTGCCACCCGCAAAAGCAATTTGCCCAGAATGGGTACTGAGGTGACTGGTGCGTTTGGTTAAAATAAGACTTGGTTCAGGTTCAAGCAGTATGGCAACCAGCACAGCAGCACGGCGAAAATCTGGAATCTCGAGGATTCGCCTAGAACGACTAGACAAACGGTTCTCGAGGGCAGACAAGTCAATCATTGGTTGCCGATATGTCAAGCATTGGTTTGTTTTAAGGACAGCGCCACAGCATGTTGCACTTGGGCTTCTAGGCGCTCACGCAGAATCACTTCAGAATTTACGCCTGTAGACCGCGCCCAAGCCACCACCGCCTCGAGTACCGCCGCAACACTGCTGGCATCATCATCCCCGTTTTCAAGGGCTGCAATCACCGCTCGTCTCGAGCCTTGACCAACTTCGAGTGCCTTATGGATTTCATGGGTTCGCGCCAAAGCCCCCAATGCTTTAGGAACACGTTGGGCTGGATGAAGTTCTGGTTTACCAATTCGTTCGGCTGCCTTAATTTCATTCCAATTCTGTACCACTTGTGCCGCATCAGACACAGCCGTTGTGCCAAAAACATGCGGATGACGACGAATCAGCTTTTCAACAATCGCATTTTCTACCGTTTCATAGGAAAAAGTTTTGTTTTCCTCGGCAATCACACTATGAAACGCGACTTGCAACAACACATCGCCCAGTTCAGAAGCCAGTTCTAAGCGGTCTGGACTCGAGACCGCATCCACTGCCTCGGCTGCCTCCTCAAGCAGATAGGGACGCAACGACTCATGGGTTTGTTCAATATCCCACGGGCAACCATCAGGGGCGCGTAAACGGCGCATAATTTCAAGTAAACGATTCATAAAAAGACCTTCACGTTTTGCATCCTAACAGGTGAAACCAAAAAAAACAGTATCTTTGTAAACTTCAAACATAGAACCATCGTATAATCCATCATGACTTACACTCAAACCCAATCCGAGAACTTGGTTCAACTGATGCTGATTGCAACTCTCACCGACAACGCCACGACAACCAAAGAGGATGATGCTTTAACCGCGCATCTCGAGTCCTTACCTTGGACTAGCGGCATTGGATTAAGTGGCTTTGTGAATAATGCCTACGCCAATCTACGTGGCTTAAAAGCCCCTGCTCGAGTTGAACACGCCGTGAAACTCTGTGCTGTGTTTGATACATCAGAAATTCGAGTAGGTGCGCTCCAAGAAATCCAAGCGGTACTTGAAATAGATGGGGTAAAAGCGGCGGAAGATGAACTATTTGTGGCAATTCGAGCCGCTTTGGTCTAGTTTTATTGCTTTGGAATTCCATATCACACTCGAAAGCCGTATAATCAAGCCATGACGCAAGCCTTGCATCAAAACACGACAACACCTTTTGTTGGGCATTTATTTACCATTGCCGAATTTGAACGGATGTTCTTTGCACAGGTTTTTGCCCCTGAAACTAGGGCTGAACTGCTTGAAGGGAAAGTGGTGATTCTTATGCCCCAAAACGACCCACACAAGTACATCCTTGCCAATTACGTGGATGTTCTGCCAGATGTTTACGGCAAGCGCCTAGTGCAAATGCCACAAATGCCACTGGATGTTCACCTCGAGTATTACCAACCAGAACCCGATTTGGCACTCCTAAAACCACCAAAAGAACAATACCGAGACCGAAAAAACCAAGCAGAAGATGTGTTATGGCTGATTGAAGTTTCGGACAGTACCCTAGAAACTGACCGCACTGTTAAATTACCCATTTATGCAGCTTGCGGAATTCCAGAAGTATGGATTCATAATGTCGCTGCCCAACAACTCGAGGTGTACACCAAACCAGACAAGGAATTAAGGCGTTACGGGCATTTAAGTACCTATAAGCAAGGCGAAAAAGTCGCGCCACAAGCCTTTGCAGGTGAATTGCTCGAGTGGTGGTAAATAGTTAATGATTTAGGGAATGCCAAAAGGCAAAGTTGTGTTGAGTTTTCATCCGCTAACGCATCGGGCAGTTGCACAACAAAATCGGGGTAATAGTGAGCTTGCGTTCTGCATGGCAAAGCAAAAGAATTTTCGGTACGTGGCACATTGCGAACCCAATGTGCGACATGGCTTGAACGGTCAATCAGTTTGGCACACTCGACTTCTTGTCCTGTACTTATTCGGCTGTAGTAATGCTTTTTGAATTTTTCTGTGCCATCGTAATAGGTGCTGGCGTAGTAATTTTGGTCGGCTTGAAACGAAAAAACAAAACTCGGCTCGAGACTGAGGGTGGCTTCTAAACGATTCATAAAAAGACCTTCACGTTTTGCATCCTAACAGGTGAAACCAAAAAAGCAGTATTAAAAGTCTATTGACAAGCTGATTGCGAATGCAACCATTGCAAAACCTCATGGTTTTCGTCATTGACTGCAAAAGAACTCGTCACTTGATCTGGCATGATTTTAGGATGGGTTTTACCTGTTCGATCAGCCATCTCAGAAGTAGTAATGACTAACATTGCACCGTCCTCAAGTGGGAACTCAGTATTACCGGTGGTGAAACCTGCTGTTGTCTGACCAAAGAATCGAGTATTTGGTCTACCGATAAAAGACATCGCGGTAGCTTCGCCCGAACTTGCGGTTATAGCAGAAATCAGCACTGCAACAGGTGCATTCACTTGACGAGGTTGATATGGTTTTTCAACTTGAGTTAGTACATTATCACCTATTTTTGATGCACCAGCTTGGTAACTCCAAGAAACCAATGGTTTTTTATCAGCCCCAACAAAAACCCCAAGCGTTCCCTCACCAAGTAACGCTCCAACACCCGCTATCATTGGGTACATATTGCCTCCATCATTGTCGCTTAAATCTACAATCCAACCACAAACACCACTTTGATCGAGTTTCTTAATACTTTCTTGAACAACATCTTGATACGTTTGTGTATCTGATAATTTGCCATCTGAGCCATGACTTGGCAAAAACACATACCCAATTTTACCTAATTGCCGTGAACTAGGAATTGGTTGGGTTTCTGGCGCTCGTATTACCTGAGCCTGCCGAGGTTCAAGAAAAAAAGAGTGTGTCTCGAGTAATTGTGTAAAAGCCCAACGAATAGCTGAGTAAGTATCCTTAAAAGTTATGGCATCTTTGGCTCGTTCTCGAGTTCCGATACGAATATCTTGCCAATTGATTTGGTCACGACGCAAAAAGTTTTGTTCAAGCGCATCTAATGCCTTCTCAAGATACGCGCTGGCTTGCGGCGAAATAGCTTGTATTTTCACGAAAATAAACCCAATGCTAAAATTAGTAGCAACATTCGTTTTTTCATGTTTTGTACTATAGCACTAAGGTATGAGTATACAGCTTACTTGAAAATCTTGGGATTATTTTGGTGTTTTATTGGTTCTATTGATTGTTAAATGTTCATAGTGCAAAGTCTAGCTAAAGTAAGTTCTTTTGCCAAGGATTTGCTACTAGATAAAGCTGGGTTCTCAAGCCGTAGCCCAGACTACAGGCGCATCGGTGGGCGCTTAATCTCGAGTGTGCTAGACTTTTTGTGTGAATGTGCATTTGACCCAAACCAGTGTCGAACAAATTACCAAGTTACAACGTATCCATGCCTTGTCAGAAGCTGAAATTATTGAACAAGCACTTTTACTGATGGGTCAAGACGATTCAGATTGGGAAGCGATGCTTACAGATGATCCTATCAATCATGATTTGACCGAAGAAGCAGCCTTTGCCTTGGCGGTCTCCGAAGTCCGAGCCTACTACAATAGCAAAAGGTAATGCGTGTTGTTTTTGACAGTAATGTTTTTATAGCGGCTTTGCTTGCCCCAAAAGGCGTTGCGGCTCTTATTACTTGGAAAAAACAATTTACCTCGGGTTCTTAATCGTTTGGTGGAAAATCTTCGATAGCCCCAGCACTTGCCCAGACATGGGTCTCGAGTTGTATCACTTCTAAATTTCCAACGGTCTCGAGTGGATGCGGCTCATTTGGTTTCGCGTAATCGGCTTAACAAATCACGAAGGTTTAGTTCATTTGGTTTCAGAATTTGCATGGCAGGTCGTTGAATACCCGTAAAAATCTTGGATTCTTTTTGGTGTGGTTTTGGTGTTACTGGTTGCTGAGTGTTCATAGAACAAGTCTAGCGAAATTTTATTTTTTTGGCAAGGATTTGTAACACAGGAAGTTTAGGGTTCTCGAGCAGTAGCCCAGACCACGACTGAACTGGCTCGAGTGGCGTTAGACTGGCTTTATGCTCTATACACGCCTTGGAAATTCTGGTCTTAGCATCTCGAAACTCTGCCTTGGGATGATGACCTACGGCGACCCACAATTTCGTCCGTGGGCGCTTGACCTGACGGCTTCCGAACCATTTGTGCGTCGGGCATTTGAAGCAGGAATCAATTTTTTTGACACAGCCAACGCTTACTCGAGGGGAACGTCTGAGGAGTTCACGGGGATTTTACTGAAGAAATTTGCCAAGCGTGAAGAGTACGTGCTTGCCTCTAAGGTTTTTTTTGGTGTGGGCGAATCTGCGCCGAATCAACAAGGACTCTCGAGGAAACATATTTTTGAAGCTGTGGATGCCAGTCTTAAGCGCCTTGGAACAGATTACCTAGACTTGTACCAGATTCACCGTTTTGATAACAACACGCCAATAGAGGAGACCATGCAGGCGCTCCATGACCTTGTGCGTTCAGGACGAGTGCGCTACATCGGGGCAAGCAGCATGTTCGCTTGGCAGTTTGCCAAAGCCCAACGCGTGGCAGAAGTTCATGGTTTAACCAAGTTTATCTCAATGCAGAATCATTACAATTTGATTTACCGCGAAGAAGAACGCGAAATGATGCCGCAGTGTGCCGACATGGGCGTAGGTGTGATTCCGTGGTCGCCCTTGGCTCGAGGGATGCTGGCGGGCAACCGCAGCCAAGATGGTCAGAAATTAACCAAACGTGCCGAGACCGATTCGATTAGCGATGCACTTTATAATCACCCAAGCGACTGGGCAGTGATTGAGAACTTAAATGCACTATCAGCGTCTCGAGGGGTTTCGGCAGCCACGGTTGCCTTGGCTTGGGTGCTGAGTAAGCCGTTTATTAGCGCACCGATTATTGGGGCAAGTAAAATGCAGCATCTCGAGGATGCACTAGCAGCCGTGGATTTCAAATTAACACCCGAAGAAATACAGCAACTCGAGGGCAGTTACGAACCTCACGCGATTGCGGGGCATCAATGAAACTTCAACTTCGTACCTACACCATCAATAAAGGAGCGCTTCCAGAGTGGATAGAGGAGTGGCGCACACAACTTGTGCCTTTGCGTCAAAAAATGGGTTTTGTGGTTCTCGAGGCGTACACCGTTCCGAGTAGCAATCAATTTGTTTGGTTGATGGGTTTTGAGGGCGAGAATTGGGCGGCGGCTGACCAAGCCTATATGACTTGCGAGGAACGTAAAACCATGCAGCCAGACCCTGCGCGTTTGATTGCGAATATGGAAAATGTCTTTGTGGATAAAGTTTAGGCTCGAGAACGTGTACAAACAGAGGCTATGTCTTAATTGTGATTTTGGTATAACCCTTGTGTCTTGAAATGGGTTAGACTTAGACTTAAGGTATGAACAACTCAAATTCCAGTCTGATGTCGGAAATGACTCAGGAAGTGGCTAAACGCCGTTCCGGTCGTTTACGAATTCAAAAGCGTGACGGGGCGGAACTGAACTTATTTTATGATGCCGGTCTGTTAATCCATGCACAATTTGGTTGGACTTTTGGTTTGGCAGCCGTACAAGAGGCACTGAATTGGCAAAATTACACAGTCAGTTTTACAGAGGGTGTGGCTGCGCCAATCAAGAGCATGGGGGCTGAAGACAGGGCTAAACTCGAGCAGGGTTCGGTCGTCGAAGAAACCAAGTACAGCGTTCCAGTCAAGCTAGACGGGTACTTCTATGCCGAGAAACACACAACCGCCGAGCTTTCGGATTTTGAAGCTCGAGTCTTGGCGAATGCCAATGGTACTTCGTTTGACGATTTGATGGCACTGACCGAATTTAATTTGTCCACCTTAGAAGGCTTAATAAAGCAGTTGTTGGCTAAAAAATTACTAACCGTCGAAAAATCTCCAGCCACCCCAGAGCGCTTAAAGAGCTTGCGGCTTCGCAAAAAAGAACCCAAAGCCAAGGGTTTACTGGGAATGTTTGCCAAAAAACCCGTCGAACTGACCGACCTCGAGTTTCAGGTTTATGATGTTCTGAATGGGGCTGTGACCTTATGGGATATTCATTTGAATTTAGGTTTAGCGAGGGAACAAGTTTGGGAGGCTTACGTCTCCCTGAAAAAACGTGATTTGGTGGAAAATCTGAATTAACGTTAGAATTATCCATGTCAAAAAAACTACTGGTTTTGCTGGTTTTGGCGCTTGGTGTTGCCGTGGCGCAATTGGCTGGTTCTCGAGCGCCAAGTTTACGTTCAGATACTTGGTACTCCAATAGTGTTTTTTACCAAGTTTTTGTGCGTTCCTTCAAAGATTCCAATGGCGACGGCAAAGGCGACTTAGCGGGGCTGACTTCAAAACTGGATTATTTGCAGGGTTTGGGCATCAATGCGCTATGGCTCAATCCGATTCACCCGAGTCCTAGTTATCATGGCTACGACATCACCGATTACAAGGGCATCAACCCAGATTTTGGGACATTAGCAGATTTCAAAACCTTGTTAGCCGCAGCCAAAGCGCGTGGTATTCGGATTATTCTTGATTATGTGCCGAACCATACAGCGCGTTCGCATCCTTGGTTTTTGAATGCCTTAAAAGGTGGCGACAAGAAAACTTGGTACAATTGGCGTGAACAAAATCCGGGTTGGAAGCAACCGTGGGTGAATGGCGGAGCAGCTTGGCATCCAGTCGTCACGGGCGGCTCGAGTGGCAGCAAAGTGATTTTTGCGGGGAGTTTTCAAGCCGCATTAGGTGCTTCGGCGTGGAATCCGAATGGGGCAGAGTCTCAAGCAGTCGAAACCCAAGCTGGGGTCTTTGAATTGGTGGTGCGGCTTCCCAAAGGTGTCTACGAATACAAGGTTGCTTTGGGTGGCACATGGACAGAAAATTATGGGGCGGGCGGCGTGGCAGATGGGGCAAACATTCGGCTCGAGGTGGTCACTGACAGCATTGTTAAATTTATTTTTAATCGCAACTCCAAAGAAATTTTAGACAGTATTAACCATCCGTCTCGAGTCACTGCGCCTAGCGAAGTTCCAGCCCCAACCCAATTTGAAGAGGCTGCGCCCACAAAAACCGAGTATTATTACGGAGTTTTTTGGGATGGAATGCCAGACCTCAATTGGCGCAATGCCGATGTCCGTGAGGCGATGTTTGATGCCGCCCGTTACTGGCTTGAGCTTGGGGTGGATGGTTTTCGGGTAGATGCGCCACGGTATTTATTTGAAGAATTTGATGGAAACAATCCAGACACCGAAAGCGACCAAGATTGGCAAAGCGATTTCACCCAATTTGTTAAAAGTGTCAAACCCGATGCCACCGTGGTTTCTGAAATTTGGACAAGTACCGAAACTGTCGCAAAATACTTTCAAAATGGAACTGGTCAAGAGATGGGTTTTAATTTTGACTTAAGCAAAGCCATTCGTGAAACGGCTAACCGAGCCAACCCCGAAGCCGTACAGCAAGTGCTGTCTCGAGTCGCAAAGTCGTACCCAGCCAGTGCAGTGGATGCCATTTTTACCAGCAACCATGACTTAGAGCGGATGAAATTTTTTAACGCTGGACGTTAC
This sequence comes from Deinococcales bacterium, assembly GCA_043777915.1. Lineage (GTDB taxonomy): Bacteria > Deinococcota > Deinococci > Deinococcales > JAAFIG01 > JAAFIG01. Next base: position 8,049 of record JAYWHB010000776.1, on the reverse strand, counting down.
CGCAGTGCTGCCACCTTACTTTTAACCCTGCCCGGAACGCCATTTATTTATTATGGCGAAGAAATTGGTTTACCCAATGCCACTTCCACCCGAGATGAAGCCAAACGCACCCCGATGCGCTGGAACAACGCGGCTTTCGGTGGTTTCTCGAGCGTTCAGCCTTGGCAACTTTTTAGCAGCACCGAAGAAAATATCAATGTCGCTTCGCAACAAAAAGCAGAGAGTTTATGGACTTTATACAAGAATTTAATTCGCATTCGTCAAGCCAACCCTGCCTTAAGAATCGGTGGCTATGAACCTCTAAATACAAGCAATGACCGTGTATTTGGCTTTACAAGGGTTTTTGAGAAGCAAAAAATTGTGGTGCTGATTAACTTAGATTCCGACCCCCAAGCCGCCACCCTGAAGACCAAAGGCACACTTCTCGAGACTGGTGGAACGGTGCGGGAACTAACCTTAAATAAAACTTTGGCAGCCCTGAAAAACGATTACCGAATCAACCTTGCACCGTATGGGTTTTTGCTGCTCGAGATTAAATAGAATCTTTTTGTGGTCGTATTAACCCCAGAAATACTCGAGAAGTCAAGCTCAAATGCTCTACAATACTAAACGGAGGTCATGAAATGAAAAAATTATGGATTGGTGGCTTAGGATTAGCAGCATTGCTGGCAGGATTTGGTCAAGCGCAAAACAAAACCCTCCAATTTTTTAATTGGTCTGAGTATGTAGACCAAAAAGTGATTAAGGCTTTTGAAAAAAAGGAAGGGGTGCGGGTCAATCAAAGTTATTACGAATCCAACGAGGATTTACTGGCAAAACTAAAACAAGGCGGCACAAAGCAATACGATGTGATTGTCCCAAGTGGCTATGTGATTGGCGCAATGGTCAAACAAAATTTATTGCGTCCCTTCGACCTTAGCCTGATTCCAAACCGCAAAAACTTAGGTGCAAAGTTTTTAGCGCCAGACTTTGACCCCAAAGGGCAATTTACCGCCGCTTATTTTTGGGGAACGACAGGGGTGGGCTACCGCAAAGATAAACTGCCCAAGAACTTTGATCCAAGTTGGGCATTGTTCTTTGACCCCAAAAAAGTCCCGGGTCCTTTTCAATTGCTCGACGACCCACGACCGACCATCGGCGCAGCCCTCAAATACTTGGGTAAGTCGTACAACACCACCATTGCTACAGATTTACGGGCAGCACTGGATGTCTTACGGATTGCCAAAACCAAATCGGTTGGGTTTGGTGGTAGCCCCGATGCCAAGCAAAAACTTTTAAGTGGTCAAGTGGTGATGGCGATTATGTACAATTCCGAAGCAGTACGCGCCGCCGAAGAAGACCCAAATGTGGGTTACTTTATTCCCAAAGAAGGGGCTGAGATTTGGCTGGATAGCCTCGCCATTCCAAAAGACGCACCGAACTGGCAACTTGCCCATAAATTTATCAATTATTTACTCGATGCCAAGGTTGCCGCCCAAAATTCCAATGGCGCACAGTCCAGTACACCCGTGGATGCTGCCCGACCCTACATAGATAAATCGCGCTTAAATAACCCAGCCATTTACCCAACTTCTAAAACCCTAGCGACCCTCGAGTACACTCAAGACATGGGCGTGAATCAGCGCTTATACGATGCGGTGTGGACGCAATTAAAAGCCAGATAACCATGCGCCAAGACCTCGAGAATGTAATGATTCTTGCTGGCGTGACGGTTGTTTTCTTGTTTTTCTCAGGCATTCTTACTTTAATTCTTGGAAAACTCGAGCTAACTTGGGCATTAACCAAAGGCTTTCTACTTCTTTGGTTAATGCTTTTGGTGGTTAGCGGAGTTCATAATTTTTTCTTAAGGTTAATTCGTTCAAATATCCACGATAAGGCTGGATTGTTTGTCGGTTCTAATGTATTGGTGGTGATGGTTTTTTGTCTGGTTTGGGCAGCTTTTAATGTGTTTCAAGTGATTGGGCAAAGCACGGGCTTAGGCTGGCTGGCAAATGTCATGGTTTACTTTCTAGGCTTGGTCTCGAGTTGGATTGGGTTTGGGGTGGTCACAACGATTTATAATGGCACGCTTTATCAAATGCTAGGGCTTTCGGTAACAGCCTTTTCATACGTGATTTTTTGTATCTTCCCAAATCTTGCCACCCAATTATTTGGCTGGTTCTTTGGTCTTTTCTAGTAACGCCGCTAAGCCCTTGACGGCACTGCTCGAGATTCGTACATCAGCAAACCGAGAAAGTGGTGTCACATCTGGGTTGACTTCGATTAAAAACGCCCCGTTTTCCTTTGCCATTCGCCCAAGGCTGGCGGCAGGTTCAACCACGCTACTTGTGCCAATTACGAGGGCAACATCGCACGTTCCAAAAGCACTCCAAGCCGACTCGAGAATCAGCCGAGGCAGCATTTCACCAAACCAAACCACATTTGGGCGCATTCTCGAGCCACATTTGCTGCACTGTGGTGGTGGAACAAAATTGGGCGCTAGGTCTTCTATCGCTGCACAAGATTCACACCGTGCTGAAACGATATTGCCGTGTAGCTCGAGAACATGCTGTGAACCAGCCCTTTGATGCAGCCTGTCCACATTTTGAGTTATCAGCGTTAAATTCTGGGATTTCTCGAGAGCGGCTAAGAGCTTGTGCGCTGCATTGGGTTGGGCGGCAATACAGGTTGCAAAACGCTGGGCGTACCAATCCCAGACCAGTTTTGGGTCTTGTGCATACGCCCTTGGACTTGCCAGTTCATGGGCTGAGAACTTTGCCCAATAGCCAGTCTGGGCATCCCGAAAGGTTGGGATTCCGCTTTCGGCACTGATACCCGCGCCAGTTAAAACGGCTATGGCTCGAGCCGAATGGATTTTTTCTTGGGCAGTCTCGAGATTCATGGCAGCAGTGTATTGGTTTTAGTCAGATAAACCATCAGCCAATTGTCATAGACGGGTTATAAATGCTTAACTTACATTATATTGCAAGTTCATCTTGACCATGCTACACTCTGTTTGCGGTTGAGAGTCCTGTCCTTCATGGGGCGCGGAAACATGGTTTTCCCTCGGCTGCATTTTTATTTATGCACTTACTTTACGTTGACGAATCTGGACATGCCGATGAAGTAACACAAAAATACTTTATTATGGTTGGGGTTTCGTTTTTTGAAAAACAAACGTATTGGGTTGCCAACGAACTCGATGCGATAGCCGCCCGATTTAATCCTGCCGATCCATTTTCGATTGAATTGCATGGTTCGCCCATGAAACAAGGAAAAGGGATTTGGAAAGGGATTTCTGGTCATGCTCGAGCCGAGGCTTTCAAGGATTCTGATTTGTATAACATTATAGAACCCCGATTTGATCAGGATGCTGGAATTGTTCATGGATTACATATAAGGACACTATAATTCATTATGAAAAGAGTCATTGTTGCCTTTGGCACTCGTCCTGAAGCCACCAAAATGGCACCTGTTATCTTTGGTTTACGCCAACAAGAAGGGATTAAAACCATTATTTTATCCACTGGTCAGCATAAAGAACAATTGCTGGACGGCTTACGGATTTTTGGCATCACCCCAGATATTGATTTGGCGGTGATGACCGAGCGCCAAACACTGGCAACGCTCATGGGTAAAATTGTGCCTTTGGCTGCCGAAAAATTGCGTGAATTGAAAGCCGATTATGTGCTGGTTCATGGCGACACCCTGACCAGTTTTGCGGTTTGTCTAGCAGCCTTTTTTGAACGAATTCCCGTTGGGCATGTCGAAGCAGGCTTACGCAGTTTTAACATGGCAGAACCATTTCCCGAGGAAGCCAATCGCCGCTTAACCGATGTCCTGACCGATTTAGATTTACCACCAACCAGAGGCGCAGCCGATAACATTCTGCGCGAAGGCAAGATAAACCCAAATGTGGTTGTGACTGGTCAAACCGAAGTGGATGCAGTGCTTTACGCCAGTTCAAGGGGCGTGCTGCCCAATATCCCAAGCAACAAACGAATTGTTGCCATGACCATGCACCGCCGCGAAAACTTGCCGTTTATGGCTGATTTGGCGGCGGCTATTGCTCGAGTTGCCTTAGCTCATCCAGAATGTCATTTTGTCTACCCCGTACATCTGAACCCAGCCGTGCGCGATGCAGTCTACCCAAGTTTGCAACCTTTAGAGAATTTTAGCCTGCTCGAGCCGCTAGATTTTGGCAGCATGGCAGCCTTGATGAAAGCCTCGAGCCTGATTGTGACTGATAGTGGCGGACTGCAAGAAGGTGGCGCAACCCTTGGCGTGCCAGTCGTGGTGCTTAGGAACGTTACCGAGCGCCCCGAAGGTCTGGCAGTGGGGGCGTTAAAACTGGCGGGAACAGACCCCGAAAATGTCTTTAAGACCATTCATACCTTGCTCTCGAGCGACACAGAACTGGGTAAAATGCAGAATCGCCCGAATCCATATGGCGATGGTCACGCGGGGATTCGTTGCGCCCAAGCTGTGGCATGGCGTTTGGGTTTGGCAGAACGCCCTAAAGACTGGCAGTAGCGGTTAAGCTCTGACAAATAATCCTTGTAAAAGCATTTCTTGCACCAGCCTAATCTGATACTCGAGAAACCCGTCTGGAATGGGCTGTGGTGCTATCGGTGCATCTATTAAAAGGTTAGATAATCCGTGGATGGTACTCCAAACAATCAGTGCAAGCTCTTGTGGGTTGCCGATTGTGGCTAAACCAGTGTCTTGCATGGTGCGGATGGTGGAAATCAGCATTTCAAAAATACTGTTGGCAATCTCGGTCAGTTCGTCGGGTCTGCCAATCGGTTCACAAAGGGTTTTGCGGAACATAAAGCGAAATTCGGTTGGGTGGCTTAAGGCAAATTGAACATAGACCATACCGATAGCCTTCAGGTTCTGTACGGGGTCGGTTTGCCATTGTTCTTTTATTTGTTTGCCAAGTTCGTTAAAGGCATCTATCGCAAGGGCGCGTAAAAGAGCGCGTTTGTCGGCAAAATGATGGTATGGCGCAGCATGGCTAACTCCTGCACGGCGGGCGACTTCGCGCAGGGTAATGCTGTCTATGGTGTTTTCGGCTGCCAGTTCTCGAGCCGCATTCAGTAAAGCGGTTCGCAGATTGCCGTGGTGATAAGTGGTGTTTTTGCTAGTTTGGCTCATGGTTTAATTTACCGCAATCCTCAGAACTTGACAATGGTAAGATTATGGTTTATCTTTACATCGTAAAGAATCTTTACATAGAAAAGATAAGGAGTTTTATGAACATACTGTTAATCCTCGGACATCCAAACCAAGAATCTTTTTGCAACGCCCTGCTCGAGCAGTACGCTCAAGGCGCAGCCCAAAACCAAGCCAAAGTACAAGTTTTGCGACTCGGCAACCTAGAATTTAATCCCATCAGCCAAGGTTACGGCAAACCCCTACTGCTCGAGCCAGATTTAATAAAAGCCCAACAACAAATCACTTGGGCAGACCACTTGGTTTTTGTGTATCCAACATGGTGGGGCAGCACACCAGCCCTGCTTCAAGGTTTTATAGACCGTACCTTCCTGCCCGGCTTTGCCTTCAAATACAAAAAAGATTCGATTTGGTGGGATAGGTTACTGACTGGCAAAAGCGCCAGAATCATCACCACCATGGACGGTACAAGTTGGTGGCATTACCTGATGCACTTTGCACCCGGTATTAACGCCTTAAAACGGGCTGTGTTGCACTTTTGCGGCGTTAAAACCGTCAAAACCACAATCATCGAAGAGATTCGCAGTTCGAGCTTAGAAAAACGCCAGAAGTATCTCGAGGCGATTAAAAATCTTGGTTCTCGAGATGCCAGAAACTCAGTACAGCGCCGCGCCAACCAAGCCAGCATCCGCACCTAATTCGGCTCGAGTCACTTCTAAACTCGCCCAAGGTGAACCAAAACGTTGTAAGTGTTTTTGAACCCGTTCCAAGTAGCTTGGTGCAAGCCCAAGCCCACCACCAATGGCAGCCCGTTCAATCCCTAAAATCGCCCGCAGATTGGCGAGTAAACGCGCCACTCGAGTTGCGCTGCCTTCAAGTAAAACATCAGCAGTTTTATCGCCAACATTGGCTCGAGTTAATAATTCTTTGGTATCTGTCCAACCGTGTTCTCGAGCAATTTTATTAAGCGCCGAACCACTGGCTAAATACTCGAGCGGAATATCAGCATCGGTCAAGGTAAAGCCTAGTTCAGCATGAAGCCCGTGTGGTGTCAGATGGAGTTCTTGGTTGATGATTAAGCCCCCGCCAATTCCAGTCGAAACCGTCACAAATGCAAAATCTCGTGTGCCACGCCCAGCGCCCCTCTTGAATTCTCCCCACGCGGCTGCATCGGCATCGTTTAAGACTTTGGTCTCGAGGTTGGTGTGTTTTTCTAACCACGCGGCGACATTTACCCCGTTTTGCCAATTGTGCAGGGTTTCGTTGTTGAGGGCAGTCACCATGCCATTGGCGACACTGCCACAAGCAGCGACCCGAATGGCTCGAGACAACGGCAGTTTTGGGGACACCAACTCGAGACAGGCGGATAAAAGATTTTCTGGGGTGCGGTCTGTTGGGGTTGGGATTTGGGTGCGTTCAAGTAGGCTCGAGCCGTCCCAAAGAGCGCTCGAGAGCTTAGTGCCACCAATATCAAGAGCGAGGATCATTTGGTTAAATCAATCCATAAAGAACGTAACATCTCACGCAATTCCTCGAGTGAATCACCTTGTGTCCAATAATCAGGATAGAACTCAAAATATCCAAGCCAGTGAGTTTTATCAAACCAATAGACGATTCGAGCAGATGCTTGCATGCTGACAGTTTAGCAAATTTAGGACGTACCAAACAAATTATCCTTTGCATCAAAAAACTCGAGCAGAGGTGTGCGTTTTAAGTTAATTTCTTGGGCAATTTGGCGTTGCAAAAATCCCTTGGCGTGGTTTAGGGCTGCTACGGCAGGTTGGGCATCACCAATACAGGAAATAAAGACTTTGGCTTGGATTAAATCTGCCGATATTCGCACCCGTTCGATGGACACAAACATCGGTAAGCGCGGGTCGGAAAGTTCTAAAATGGCGTTTGATAAAACTCGAGCCACAGCCGATTCCACTTGGGCAACACGGTTACTCATCTAAGCGCCTGATGACACTAGCCACTGATTCAGCAAGTTCAGTGATCTCAGAGTTCGATTGCCCTTCGACCATGACCCGCAATAAACTTTCTGTGCCACTTGGACGAAGGTTAATTCTGCCTCGCCCCTCGAGTTTATTTGTCGCAACTTGCAGCGCAGCTTGAACTTCTTGGTGATTGGCTATTGCTTTATCTTTGACCCGAACATTGACCAGTGTTTGCGGATAGAGCGGCATTTCTTCGCGCCACTGCGCCAAGGTTTTACCACTCGAGCGCACCGCTTTTAAGGTCAGCAACGCCGAGAGCATCCCGTCACCAGTTGGGGCAGCATCTAAAAAAAGCGTGTGTCCGCTTTGTTCGCCACCCAAAGTTAAGCCTTTCTCGAGCAGACGTTCATGGACGTACCTGTCGCCCACACCAGTTCGCTCGAGATGAATGCCTTGTTCGCGCAATTTGACTTCTAAACCCATGTTGCTCATTAAAGTTGCAACCACGGTGCGTTCGCCCCTTGTCACACCGTTAATATACAAAACATGGTCGCCGTCTATCAGTGTTCCTGTGTTGTCCACCATTAAGCACCTGTCGCCGTCACCATCAAAGGCAATGCCAAGGTCGAAGTTCATGTCGGTCACAACTTTTTGCAGGGTTTGCGGGTGGGTAGAGCCGCACCCCATATTGATGTTGCGACCATCTGGATTGGTATACAGCGCAAAAACATCTGCCCCAGCCCGTTGGAAAATTTTGGGTGCAAGTCGGTGGGTTGCACCGTTGGCGCAGTCTAAAGCAATTTTAAGACCTGTTAAATTCGGGGCGTGTTCCATCAAGAAACTCGAGTAAAGCCGCTCTGCTTCGCGGTAGTCGGTGACTGCTCCCAAGTTTGCACCTGTTGCCGCAGGTAAATCGCGCTCCAAGTTGGCTTCGATTTCTAGTTCTAAGGCATCGGTC
>JAYWHB010000775.1:0-5729 GCA_043777915.1 Deinococcales bacterium | reverse complement strand
ACCAATCTAGAATTTGTGGTTTGTATGCAAGGGCTATATCAACAACTTCTTCCGAACTTAAGTCTCGTAGGTCAGTAAGAATCAAATCAAATGAATTTGGATATGGCACTTCCTTATTGAACGTTTCTATGAGCTTTAGCAACTCTTCATCGCTTCCACGATGGTTGCGAATATCTGCAACCAGTATTATGAGTTGTTCTCGTTCCATGTTATCGACCCCATTTCCAAAATGATAGCTTGGAACAATGACAAAAGGACTTTATCGCCAATTTGTAAACTCGAGATAGCAACAGCAGTTAGAATTGCTTTCCCAACTTTCTTAGGGGTTTGGGTCAGGGTCTTCATGGGTTTTAGTGTACTCGAGTTTTGGGTTTCACGCTCGAGGCTGTGGTGAATAAGCGTTTTTACTCTAGGAAAATAAGCATCACCCTGCTACGATTATATCATGATGAACACCTTTGTTAATCCTTTTACAGATTTTGGATTTAAAAAAATCTTTGGCGAAGAAGCCAGTAAGCCTCACTTAATTGATTTCCTGAATTCAATTTTACCAGAGGTTGCACAAATCAAAGATTTAAGTTTTAAGAACCCAGAACAACTACCAAAAGGCGAAAATGACCGCAAAGCGATTTATGATATTTACTGCCAAGGGATTAACGGTGAATACTTTATTGTTGAACTGCAAAAACTTAAGCAAAACTTCTTTAAGGACAGAACACTTTTCTATGCAACTTTTCCAATACAAGAACAAGCTCAAAAAGGAGATTGGGATTATCGTCTTGCACCTGTGTACTGCATTGGAGTTCTAGGATTTACTTTTGATGATGAAAAAGTAGGTGCTAAACAAGTGGTGCATAAAGTTGAACTCAAAGACCAGGATAACCTTGTTTTCTGTGACAAACTCACGCTTATTTATCTCGAGATACCAAATTTTAATAAGCGACTCGAGGAACTCAAAACACGACTTGATAAATGGCTTTTTTTCATTAAGAACTTAGAGGACTTACAAAGTATCCCGAAACTCTTGAGTGATAAAGTGTTTACCAGTGCATTTGAAAGGGCAAAACTAGCAAATCTCAAGCCGAGGGAACAAAAAAGTTATCAGCAAAGTCTAAAAATCTTGCGGGATAATTATGCAACCCTAAAAACAGCCATAGAGGAAGCTCGAGCAGAAGGAAAGTCAGAAGGCAAATTAGAAGCCAAGCTCGAGGTAGCAAGAAATTCAAAAGCCACAGGGCTAAGTCTTAAACAGATTCAGGCAATTACAGGATTGAGCGCCGCAGAACTCGAGCAGAACGGGATTTCTTAGAAAACTTTGGAGAATCCAAACCATCTCGAGGTGGCGGGGTTTTACTTTTAACCCTTTACCTTGCCTTCCAGCATGGGCAAGCGTGGGCAGAAGCAGATGGCTCGAGCAGGAAAGTGGTGTGATACAAGTTATTTCAAGATGTGCAATTCTGAGCAGCCATTGTGACTTTGATAAGTGAGATTGTTGCACTTACCATAACTGTCCACAAATAACCCGATAACCCAAACGGAGCTACACCTTAGACATTGAGGAGTAGCTGAAGTATCACTTGAATTGTGATGAAGACAGGCTTATTTATATTTTTTCGGCGGCTCTAACCTCGAGTCCGTCACGTTTTTGATTTTCTTGTTGCTGACGACGTTTTGCTAGAATGCCGTGCTTGGGCGCAAAAACAAAGGCAGTTAAAAAGAGTAAAGTTTGCAGCACAACAATACAGCCACCAGTTGCCCCATCTAAAAAGTATGAAACATATGTGCCAACCACGCCCGAAAATAGGCTCGAGGCAACCGCATAAAGTAGCATTTTATCAAAGCGGTCTGACAGCAAGTAAGCGGTTGCACCCGGCGTGACCAGCATGGCGACCACCAAAATAATACCCACGGTTTGCAGGGCGGTAACAATGGTTAAAGCCAGCACCACCAGCAGCGCATAATATAAAAAAGTGGTGTTTAAGCCAATTGAACGCGCATGGGTCGGGTCAAAACAAAATAGCAATAAATCTTTACGAAGTAGTAAAACCGTCAGTAAAGTGATGCTGCCGACCACAATGGTTTGAATCACGTCGCTATCCGAAATGCCCAGCACATCACCGAAAAGAATGTGTGACAAATGCACTTCTGAAGATACTTTGGACATCAAGACCAAACCAAGCGCGAATAAACCGGTAAAAACCACACCAATCACCGTGTCTTCTTTGACTCGAGACCGAGCTTTGATAAAACCAATGGCAACGACGCTCAGTAAACCAAAAATAAATGCCCCAACCGCAAAAGGCAACCCGACCACATATGCCAGCACCACCCCCGGTAGGACACTGTGCGAAACCGCATCGCCCATTAAAGACCAGCCCTTAAGAATCACAAAGCACGATAAAACTGCACAAATTGCGCCAGTCAGCGCACTAATCAAGGTGGCTTTGACCATAAATTCGTATTGAAATGGGGTGATTAGGGTTTGTAACAATTCCATAAGTGGTGTCCTTTTGAGCTATGAGCTATGAGATTTTCTACTTTTGCCTTTCGCCCTTCGCCTTTTGCCTTTCTTAAGCTGCTGGGTGTGAGGGTGCGCCGCCAAAAACCCGCATCAGGTTTTCGGGGGTAAAGACAGTTTCGGTACTGCCGTACTCGAGAACCGTGCGGTTGGCAATTAAGGCTACTTGGTCGCAAAAGCCGCGTACACTGTCTAGGTCATGGGTGCTGATTAAAACGGTGTGTCCTTGGGTTCTCAGTTCGGTTAAAAGCTGAATAATCACTTGCTCGGTGGTGGCATCCACCCCACCAAAGGGTTCGTCGAACAGCATAATCTGTCCTTCTTGGGCAAGCGCTCGAGCCAGAAAAGCCCGCTTTTTTTGTCCACCGCTCAATTCTCCGATTTGGCGGTCTTTGAAGGTGTTCATGCCGACCCGTTCTAAACTGCGCTTGACAATCTCGAGGTCGTGTTTTTTGGGGATTCTTAAGCGGTTCATATGTCCATAGCGTCCCATTAAAACCACATCCCAAACCGAAACTGGGAAATTCCAGTCCACTTCCTCGGATTGCGGCACGTAAGCAATCAAACCCATTTTTTGGGCTTCTTGGGTGGTTTTGCCTTCGATTCGCACCACACCAGAGAGCGGTTGTAAAAACCCCATGATTGTTTTGAATAAGGTGCTTTTACCAGAGCCATTTAAGCCAATAAGTCCGCAAATGGTGTTGTTCTCGAGGGTTAAATTGGCGTTGCGGAGCGCTAGTAATCCTTCGCTGTACGCCACATTGACGTTATTCACCTCGAGAGACGGGATGCCATTATTGGCATATTGGGCTTGACGCTCGAGAAGACTTAGGCTCATTTGGCACTTCCAGATAATCCAGCAATAACGGTGTCTGCAAAATGCTCAAGTAAGCGCAAGTAACTTGGCACTGGACCAGTGGCATCCGAAAGTGAATCTACATAGAGTAAGCCCGCAAATTTTGCCCCTGCTTCTTTGGCGACTTGCTGCATTCCGTCGGGTTGGACGGTACTTTCGCAGAAGACGGCTGGAATTTTATTTTTTCTGACCGCATCTATGGTGTTGCGAATTTGCCTAGGTGTGCCTTGTTCGTCGGCATTGACTGCCCAAAGGTAGTATTCACGTAAACCATAATCGCGGGTGGCATAAGAAAACGCTCCTTCGCAGGTCACTAAAGCACGGCGGTTCTCGGGTAGGGCGCTGAGTTTGGTTCGCAGTCTCGAGTCAATCGCTTTTAACTGCTCGCTGTACTTTTTGGCATTGGTGTTAAAGGCGTTTGTATTGGCGGGGTCAAGTTTAACAAAGGCTTTGCGGATATTCTCGATGTAGATTAGCCCGTTTTTTGGTGACATCCAAGCATGAGGGTTGGGTTTTCCAGCGTAAGCACTTTCGGCAATGTTGATGACTGCGATACTTTCGGTCAGTAAGACACTGGGGGTTTTACGCAGTTGGCGGGTGAATTTTTCAAACCAGCGCTCGAGATTAAGTCCGTTATAGAGTACCAAATCGGCACTTTGGGCTTTGACAATATCAGACGGCGTAGGTTGATAGCCATGAATCTCTGCGCCAACTCGAGTGATGCTATTGACGGTTAGCTTATCGCCAGCCACATTACGTGCCATGTCTGCCAGTACCGTGAAGGTGGTTGCCACAACTTTTTTCTTGGTCTGGGCTTCGGCACTGGCAAGCAGTGCGGCACTCGAGGCTAAAAGTATAAAAATTGGTATTCGTCGCATATAAAGTTTATTTTAGTCGCACCTAAAAAATTTGTCAAGTCACAAGGCTCGGCGGTCTGGGTCTGTTTGATAAATGTTCTTGCTATAAAACCATAGCGCAAACAGACTTAAAAGCAGCAATCCCAGCATCCCAAAAATCGCCCAAATAATCAACGCGATGGGTAAAAACAGACTGCCTAAAATCAACCCTCCACCAATACCCACCAATACCCAAGCCCCAAGCCGATTGGCTGCATACCAAGCACGGTCTGAGGCAAAAGTCCAAGGAATTCGTATACCAACATAAGCATTTGGCGCAATTTTAGGCATCAAATTACCAAGCAGAACCAACAACACACCAATGCCGAGTGAGATTAAACGAATATCCTTAAATTGCCCCTGCTGCATGGCTTGAACAATCGAGAACTGTACCAACAGCAGCAAAAAAGTCATGCCTATTTGGGTGGTCTCAAGGATTTTTTTCTGTGCCACTCGAGTTTCATTTTTTGTCATCCACCAAAACAACGTGTACAGACCTAGCAGCAGCACAGGAAGCAGTAAAATACCAAATCCCGCTTCGAGTTTTGTGCCATACCGATCTGGAGTGCCATCTATTCCAAAATGGACTGGAACTCGTTCAGGAAGCGGCAAGTACACCAGTAACCCATAAGCGAACCCCCAAATGATGCCAATTAGATTGATGCTTTTTACAATTTTACTGTTCATGATTCCTTCCTTTGGGCAATTGGTTTTTGAGTGCCAAAAAAATCAAACAAATGGGTAACAACCTCTTCAAAAATACTGGTGTTGAGTCGGTAGGTGATGGTTGTGCCTCGTTTATCTTGTTCGATTAAGTCAGCCGCTTTAAGGACATTAAAGTGTCCCGACAAGGTGCTTTTTGCCAGTGGGAAAAGTTCTGAGATTTCACCCGCACTGCGTTCACGTTCTCGCAGTACACGTAGGATTTCGCGTCTCGTAGGGTCAGCCAGTGCTTTGAAGATTTCATTCATGGTCTCCTTATTTTGGTATTTCGCCAAACACCGAAATAGTAGTCTTGAACAGTCACATTGTCAAGACCCAATAGAATTTACTGAATGTAAAGCCCTCGAGATGGTGGGCTGACAAAACATCACTACACTTTAATAGGAGAATTTTTGAGATAGGGCTAAAAGTATGTTGACCCGAACTTCCTATGTTTTGGCACTTGTTTGTTATCCTCCCCGCGAAGCAGGACGATTAGCACTGCGTGCTAATCGTGGCAAGCGAAGCGCGTCGGAGGGGTCTTGCACAGCGTTTCTTCGATTACGCGTCGCAAGACCCCTCCGTCACTCGTTGCACTCGTGCCACCTCCCAACTGTCTAACGACAGGGGAGGACTTTTGGCGTTGCACACGTACTTTTTGATAAAATTTGGCTAAGTACACGTCAAAACCCTAAGAACGAATCGATTTTCGTGTTTTTCGAGTAATCGATCAAAAATAAGTCCACGCAAAAAATCC
>JAYWHB010000774.1:0-5738 GCA_043777915.1 Deinococcales bacterium | reverse complement strand
TGCCCATTCTCGAGACGCGCTAGGCTTGACAAAACCTTGTAGACTGGAAAGCATGGCAAGCAATCAAGTTGTACAAAGAATTGCACCCCCAAGTAAGCTCGAGGAACTGCGTTTTTTAGCCCAAAAAGTTGCCTTGGTCAGTGGTGCAAGTAAAATCATGGTTTTTGGCAGTGTGGCTCGAGGAACACAAACCTTAATAAGCGATTTGGATTTATTGCTGCTAATGCCAACTGCTGAGCGTCAAGTTTTGTTAAATGCTGCCATTGAAGCTGATGAAGTTTTTTGGAATGCGCCGTATTCTGTTGACCTTATTCCAATGAGCCTCGAGCATTACCAAGCTGGGGAATCTATTCTAGCGCGGCGAGTTGCCCAAGAAGGCATCGTTATATATGGCTAACTCAAGAGATTACACACGTTGGGTACGTTTTGCAGAAGAAGAATTTGTGGCGGCTGGAACGCTAATGATTGACTCACCTCATACGGCTGTGTACTTATTGCAGCAATCGAGCGAAAAGTATTTGAAAGCTGTTCTGCTTTTTCAAGGAATTGATCCACCGCTTTCGCACAATTTACGTGAATTGGTACAAATGGTTTCGCCACAAATTCAATCAAATAGCCCTGAAATAAAAGCAGCCCGTTTGATTAACGCAGTTTCGATTCCAGCCCGATACCCAAGCGAATTAGACGACCCAACCACCGAGGAAGCTGAGGCGGTTCAAAACGCTACAACAGTTTTAAGGCTTCATGCTCGAGTTTTGCTTGGTCTCGAGACGCGCTAGGCTTGACAATCTAGAAAGAATCCTCATTCATATGAATTGTAGTTATACTTCACCCATGACAAACCCTTTAGGTATTGATGAAGGCAATCTTAAAACCCTTTCAGCACGAATGAAACATAAAAATGACATTCTACTTTATGTGTATTTATACAAACGTAATGATGAAATTTATGAATCTCTTAAAGAAGAGACTAACAACATGTTATTGTTATGCAGCGAGGCTGAGCGCATAAAGATATTTTCGGCTATTGGCTATTTAACCGAATACAACGACTCACCCAATACCCCCATAGGTAAAGACTTAACACGTTCTATAGAGAATTATATTCAGCACTGCATTAATACTGTTCCTGAAAGTATTACCCCTCTTTTAGAATTGAACCCATTCGGTAGTAGTTACGCTAAAATATTTCCTGAGCTAATAGACCACATAGATAAAGATGAAAAACTACTAAAATTAAGGTATCTCAAAGAAATAGATAAAACAAAAAAACTAATAGAAGTCCCTGAAGTTGTAGTACGTCAGGGAAATGTATTCTATAAAGACCATGTTATTCGGATTCACCCACTCCTATCTCATTATATACCAAACTACCCACTAAGAAAATTCTCACAAATTATAGACCAAATCAGTAAAGGTCACAGTAATATTTTTGTAAGCTTAGCCCTTGACTTTGACAATGTTTTAACAATAGATAATTACTCAAGAACAGTCCTTAAAAGCTATGAATATGGACCAAAGTTTGATTTAGACCAAATTGACCGTTTGTTGCAAAAAGGTACAACTGTTCATTTTCGAGATAAAAACACGATAAATGAATTTGGGTTACAAAACCTAGAACGACTTGAAATCTATTGGTCACAAGAAGATTCAATAGCAAAGATTCAAATGGAAGAAATTTTTACGATACCATCTGACTCAAGTCAAACCTTAACTAGATATGTTCATGCAGAGCGGAATACCAAAACTCATCAATGGCAGCATCTGGATGGAGCAATTTGTATTTATCCAATTGTCGAATACCAAAAACGATATGGTGCAAAATTTCCATCAGAAGTTCGTGCGAAAAAGAAAATAAAGCTTTTCAGAATTGATGGACAATTTTCTGATGAAATTTGTCTTCAATTGGTTGAAGAATTTTTTACAAACAACGAATTGGTCAAAGAGTACCTACATACCCAATAATGTTAAGGTAAAAAAAGGATGGTTCATATGTTACTGACAGCAGTTTTAACACCCGCCGAAGAAGGCGGCTTTGTCGCTTTCAACCCAGAAACGGGTACAACAACCCAAGGTGAAACGGTGCAAGAAGCGGTTGCCAACCTTAAAGAAGCCACTGAACTGTATCTCGAGGAATTTCCAATGATGATTACGGCTCATCCACTTGTGACCACGTTTGATGTTGGTCATGCCTAAATTTTCAGGTTTATCGGGACAAGATATGGTTCGTGCATTTGAACGTTTAGGATTTGAAGTTCTGCGTCAAACAGGTAGTCATATCATCATGCGTCGTGGTGCTTCGGGTTGTGTTGTGCCAAATCATAAAGAAGTTAAAGTTGGAACAGTCAATGGTGTTTTGCGTCAGGCTGGTGTGTCAGCAGATGAATTTTCTAAAGCCTTGGGAAAATGAGGGGTGTATTTCTGCCCTTACTGATTTGGGAAATTGGCTTTTTTATTCAGCGCAGCTTTTTCCACAATCTCGAGCAACCGCTTCAAACGGGTTTCTTCACGTTTAGCAGTGGACAACCAGTACAAAATACCTTTTCGTACCGATGGTGCAAAGCCGTCCCAATTGGCTCGAGCCGTAGCATTGGCATTGAGCATGAGCGTTAAATCCTGTGGCTCGAGTAAGTCCTCGGCAGCATCGTAAATTTCCCAAGCGCCGTTTTTCTTGGCAATTTCGATTTTCTCAAGTCCAGCAGCAGTCATCAGACCACTGGCGATCAGCTTTTCGACTCGAGTTTTGTTCAGTCTTGACCAAGGCGATTTGGGTTTACGAGTGGTGAAAAGCAGCATGTGGCGCTCAAAGTCTAGTTTTTTCGGCAGAGAATCTATCCAGCCAAAACACAGGGCTTCTTCGACAGCTTCGGCATAGGTCTGGCTTGGTTTACTGGTCGCTTTTTTATAGAACACCAACCAAATGCGCTTTTTGGTTCTGTGATTTATCTCGAGCCACATTCGCCACTCGGCTCGAGATGCTGGTGTGAATTGCTCGGTGGTATCAAGAACATTTGCCATTTCAAAAGTATAACGGCTTAAATCATTACAATAAATACCCTCTTCGTGTTACGCTGCTTGCGAAATGAAACAATTCCTTATCAGTGTATTTGCGCTGCTCGTAACCAGCCTTGTTTTAGCACAACCCACACAGATTCCAGACTCGAGTTTGTACACCATGATTCGCGGTACATTTGTGATTGAAGGTTATAAACCAGATGGGGATAGTATGCGGTTTATTGCCGATGACATCAAAGACTGGGATTTACTCGAGAATGCAAAGAGTATTAACCAAGAATACTTAGACACCTCGCAAAACCAAAAAGAGACCAATCCAGACCAAAAAAACAGTGTGCAGCTTCGTTTTGAGGGTATTGACACACCAGAATTTGGCGATGGGATTGAACGCCAACCACTAGGCAAAGAAGCCCGGGATTTTTCATTGCAATTTCTGGGGTATCAACAAATTGAATTCACCCCCCAAGGTAAACAAGTTCGCCGCGCTAATCCAAATCGAACTCAAGGGGTGCTGCTGAGTCGTAGCGCTCCAAGTGGGACTCAAGGTCGCCCTGTGGTTTATGTTTTCAAAGAATCAGATTGGGTTTTTAGCCAAGCCAAACAAACCATTATCATACCTGTGTGGCTCGAGAAAAGCCTGAATTATGCCTTGATGAAAAAAGGACTGGCTTTCCCAGAGTATTATTTGTCTTTACCTGCCAGTCACCGTGAAGTTTTCAAACAAGCTGTGACACAAGCCAGAAAAGACAAACTAGGGATTCATTTGGTGGATCAATCAGCCAATTTTACAGCAGAGAATTTTGTACAACTTACCGAACAAGGTGAACTGATTTTCCCCAAATTGTACCGACGCTTAAAATCATACTTTGCGGCTCGAGACGACAAAAAAACCAGTCTTTCGTTCTTTGACTTTTTACGCCAAGGCAAAGTTGAAAATGACCAATTAATTTATGCAGGTAAACGCTTTAAGCTCACCGATTTCCTGGTGCAGAAAGATAATGAATTCTGGTTCAAAGCCGATTTGAATGAAATTGTTTTTGAGCAATAAGGGCTACACATCCACCATCAATTTTTTTAAGCCCCGAATAACAAAACCCGTGTACTCGAGTGGTTGAACTGGAATACTATAATTTGGGAATTTTTCTAAAAACATCCGCAAGGCAACACCCATCTCGAGCCGAGCCAAAGGCGCTCCAATGCAGTAATGCGTCCCCAAACCAAAAGTCAGGTGCATATTTGGTTCTCGAGTCAGCATAATTTGGTCTGGTTGCTCAAATTTATTTGGGTCACGGTTGCCACTGGCATACATTAAAGCCAGTTCCATGCCTTTTTTGAGTTGCACCCCAGCAAATTCCATGTCCTCGAGAACCCAGCGCTCAAACATTGGCAATGGCGTGTCAAAACGCAGCAATTCGTCCACCGCACTTGTCCAGATTTTGGCGGTGTCTGGTTGCGAAACCGCCGCGACCAATTCGGCTTTGGCATTCGGATGATTGTGCAGTGCCAAAAGCGCACTGGATAAACCATTGACAGTAGCTTCATGCCCAGCATTCAAAAACAAGATGCAGTTGGCAATTAACTCGGCATTACTTAACCTCTCCCCTGCTTCCTCAACTTGCACCAAAGCAGAAATTAAATCATCTTGTGGCTCGAGCCGACGTTGACCTGCCAGTTCTTGAATGTAGCTCGAAAACTCGAGAACGGCGGTGTTTCCAGCTTCGGCAGTGGCATCCGAGTAGCCAAGTTCGTAGAGTTTGACAATCGCCGCACTCCACGGGCGGAGTTTATGCCTGTCTGATTTAGGGACTCCAAGAAGTTCAGCGATCACCGTTACGGGTAGCGGCTCGGCAAAATCATGGACGGCATCAAAAGTAGAAGGTAAATCTTCAAAACTTTCACGTACCAAATCCCTGATTCTCAGGCGTAAATTCTCGACCCTCGAGGGCGTAAAGGCTTTCTGCACCAAGCCCCGAATTCGTGTATGCCCGCCGCCTTCCATGTCCAGAATATGATGTTCTTGAAAAGCATCAAAGGCGGTTAAACGCGGGTCTGGCGGTGGGAAACCCAGTTCGTCTCGAGACAACACATGAAAAATACTCCGCCCAAGGCGTTTATCGCGCAGGAGTTGTGAAATATGGTCGTAACGTAAGACAAAGACTTTTTTCCAAGTAGCATCATAAAAAATGGGTTTGGAATTGCGGAGTTCCCCTAAAATTAGGTATGGGTTACGGATGAAATCGGGGTTGTTCAACTCGAGATGGTGGGTTTGCATACTTGGTATTATAATGACCAATGGAATCAATTTAGACGATATGGTTAATAGTAAAAGTGCATCGGGGATACACTCGCTTGATTACTAAAACTGGCTATACTAAACCCATGCCTAGGGTCGCCACCAATACCGAACCACTGACTTTTGAAGCCTACCTCGAACTCGAGGAACACGAACTTACCCGTCATGAGTTCGTAGATGGTTTTATGTTTGCGATGGCTGGTGCAAGCGAGAACACAACATTATTTCTTTGAACATTGCCAGCAAAGCCAGAGCCGCCGCTCGAGGTAGCGCTTGCCGTACTTATCACACCGATACGAAACTCCGAACGGAACTGGTTATTATCCCGATATTTTTATTACTTGCGATGAAGATGATATTGGTAAGCGTGTCAAAACCAACCCATGCCTGATTATCGAAGTGCTTTCCAAAACAACCGAAGATATAGACC
>JAYWHB010000773.1:0-2076 GCA_043777915.1 Deinococcales bacterium | reverse complement strand
AAGCGGCAATCTTAAAGATGTCACCTTCGGCAAGAATTTGTTGCTCTTTGCGGTGGCGTGGAGTCCAACCAAGCGGTAAGTCAAGGTCTGGACGCTCGAGTTCAGACATCAGTTCTGGGATGCGTTTTTCTTCGGTGATTTGCCGCAAACCAATGCGTTCACCCTGTCCGACGGGTACAAGCACTTTGGTGCTGCCTTTGACCAATTCGATTTCAAAATACCGATTTGTTTTGCCAGCAATAATC
This sequence comes from Deinococcales bacterium, assembly GCA_043777915.1. Lineage (GTDB taxonomy): Bacteria > Deinococcota > Deinococci > Deinococcales > JAAFIG01 > JAAFIG01. Next base: position 1,831 of record JAYWHB010000773.1, on the reverse strand, counting down.
CGTTCAACTTGCCCGACGATTCGTCCAGCCCCTTGAGTTGGGTAAACCACACTATCGCCGACCTTAAATGCAACGTTTGGTACTGTCATGAATTCCCCTTGTGCCGCGAGATGAGGGTGAAAGGATTTTAGAAATAAGCAAGGCATTCTACGCTACAATCTTTTAGTTTGCAATAAAAAAACCCGTAAATTACACATCAAAGGTTATTTAATAGTTATTTGGCTGCTCTCGAGTAAACCTGCTTTTTTGAATAACTTTTCTTTATCCACGCGGTTTATCCGTTGCCAATCCTGATGTGTAACTGCGCCATACAAGGCGAGTAACAAACTGCGTGAAGGTGGAGTCACTTTTTGTGCAACCAAAGCCATATACGCCTCAAGCGCTCCAAATGCCTCGAGGTCAGCTTGGGTTTTAATCCCAATACCACTAAGTAAACGCCCACTGCGTTCACCTAGGTTGCGTAAACTCGAGACTGGCACAACACTAGGGTCTGTGGATGGCTGCCAAGGCAGTGGGGTCTGGTCTCCTTGAGCATACCAAACGCAACCCAAAAAACTAAGCAGCATACAAAGCGAACCAATCACCCAGAAAATACCCGCGATAAATTTATCGGCAGGTAATAAATTAAGTGCTGTCAGTAAGTAATTCCAATCGTGAATGACTGCTTCTCCACCAAGAAGTGGTAACAACATGGCTCGAGCATCCGCAATATAAACAGCCGTATCAAGCACATTATAACCAACCCAAAACATCGTTGCAAAGACCGCAAATTGCTGACCAGTACGCCAAAACTGAAATACAAAGAGCATTGGCAGAACACATTGGGTTAAGCTCCCACCAAGAATCATCAGAAATTCGGGAGCTAAGGCAAAAATAAAGTAATGCCCAGCCTCATGAATCGCTAAACTAACCCCATGCAGCCACGACGACATGACTGCTTCGGAATTAAAAATCAAGTAAACACTGTACGAACCAAGTAAAGCCGCAAAAATCAATCGTCCGATTTCAAAGCGCTGTAGTTTCATATGCTTAACCTCGAGTTCTAAGAAGGGGTTGCATTAACTTTCGTCCAATACGCCACAATTTGTTCTAAAACCTCACGAAACTCAGTGAACTTAGCGGGTTTGACCACAAAACTATTTGCCCCAGCATTCAATGCCCGTTCGACCTCGAGCCGCAACTTCGAGGTACTAAACACCACCATTGGCACACAACGCCACTCCGGTTTCAGACGCAGTTTCTCGAGAACTTCTAAACCACTTAGGCGTGGTAAGTTCACATCTATCAGCACCAAACGCGGCAATTCATCCATCCATGACTCCAGAATCTCAAGCAGTTGCTCACCGTCAGAAGCATAGGTCAACACACAATGCAGCTCGAGAACTCGGCGAATCAAAAACGCATGGTCTGGATTATCCTCAGCAAAGATGATGTGAGGCAAAATGTTGTCGCTCGAGGGATTCATGCCCCTGAGTCTACTACACCCTTGACCAAATGCCATAAATGGGGTTAAACTCTCGCCCGTTGTCCGCACTTGACCCTCTGCGCTGGGGAATCGTCTAACGGCAGGACAACGGTCTTTGGATCCGTTAATCGTGGTTCGAATCCACGTTCCCCAGCCAAAAGCTCGAGCAATCTGCTCGAGCTTTTTATTTTCTTTAGCTTCTTTGGTCAAATTTCACATCAGTACCTAACCAAAAGTTGTGTAAGCTCGAGCCAAATGTTTGCAAATTCAGTTCAGCACGTGATTCACGCCAATGTGAAGAATGTAATAACATTGTAAGAAATCTATGCTAAACTCTTTCCAGTTCGGGGAAATCTTAACCACGAA
>JAYWHB010000772.1:0-2079 GCA_043777915.1 Deinococcales bacterium | reverse complement strand
TTTGTGGCAACTGGTGGCAAAGTCATCATCCCTGCGGCTGGTTTGAAGGCTTTACGCAGCACCCTCTCCCCTGCCCCAAAAGGTGATTATGTGCTGCTTTTTGGTGTGACCGACTGGGCGGGCAACGAAGAGAATGATGAAGTGGCAGTTAAAATTTAGTCCTATGCTCTATTTGCCTACTGGATTTCTTTGCTATGCTCGAGCCATGAAAAAAGTTTCTTTATTGGCTTTGCTTGTGCTGGCGGTTAGTTGTGTGCCTCAATCACGTCCTTTGATGGTCTATAAAGCCACCGTCCAACAACTCCAAGATGCAATTGTGGCAAAGGGGCTGCAAACCCAGCCAAGTTTTTCGTATAACTTTTATTCGCCAGTCGTGATTACCGAAAATTCTTTGATTCTCGAGGCAACCCCGCTCCCAGCCTTTGGCATCCTTGCCCCGAATGCCAAGATTCGTTTGGCTTGGACATTTGTCAAGCGTGAAAACGCAACTGTCGCTGCCGTAGATGCGATTTGCACCCCAGCCAAGTCTGGTTGCAGCGATTACACACAGGTTTTTACCAACGATTTGAATATCAAATTTGTATTAAACGCTTACTGAGGTAAAAGGCGCAGAAATTCCTGCGCCTTTTTTAATGGCTTGACAAATGACCATAAGTCATTTAATATCTGACTCATGGTCATTAAGACTCGAGCGCGAAGCGAAAGCGCCAAGGAGGAACGCCGCAATCAACTACTTGCTGTGGCTCGAGAACTCTTTTTGCAGCGTGATATGAATTTTTCGATGCTCGAAGTTGCCCAAGCTGCGGGGCTTGCCAAAGGCACAAGCTACTTGTACTTTGCCACCAAAGAAGAATTACTGCTCGAGCTTTTGCGCCAAGAACTCGAGGCTTGGTTTAGCGAGTTACAAACCATTCTCGAGCGACCAAAGAACCTAGCGGCACAACTATCCAAAAGCATCTCGAGCCGTGAAATTCTGGTTGGCTTACTGGCAGTTCAGGTCAGTATTCTCGAGCATAACCTGAGTTTTGAAGCCGCCCTCAAATTCAAAACTTTTTTACTCGAGCAAAGCATAGCGGTTATTCCAAAACTCGAGCAGGTCTTTCCAAATACTAGCGGACTTGAAATCCTGCAAACCCTAAATGCCCTTGTGATTGGTTTAGCCCAAATGTCACGTCCTGTTGGCACAATGCAGGAAGTCCTCAAACGCCCCGAAATCAGCGCTCTACACGTCTTATTTGCAACTGCTTTAGAGCATAGCCTCACGACCCTTTTTAGGGGACTAGAACACCAAGGAGAACCATGAACAGCAAACCCCTCGCACTTGTGACCGGCGCATCTGGCGGAATTGGCGAAGAAATCGCCAAGCAACTTTCTAATAAGTACCGTCTGGTGCTGGTGGCTCGCAGCCAAGATAAACTCGAGGCTTTAGCCAAAGAACTTGGCGGCGCAGAAGTGATTGCCCTAGATTTAGCCGCCCCAGACGCAACTCAAAAACTAATGGCAGAAATCGAGGCTCGAGGGCTAAGCATTGAAGTGCTGGTCAACAACGCTGGCTTTGGTGAATTTGGCGAATTTCACCTTTCAGAGCCACATAAACTCGAGCAGATGATTTTCTTGAACATCAATACGCTAACCATGCTCACTCGAGCCTTATTGCCAAAGATGTTGGCAAATAAGCAGGGTAAAATTTTGAATGTTGCCAGTATCGCTGCCTTTATGCCGGGTCCACTGATGGCGGTTTATTATGCTTCTAAAGCCTATGTGCTTAGTTTTGGTGAAGCCTTGGACGAGGAACTAAAAGGCACTGGGGTCAGTGTCACGACGCTGTGTCCTGGTCCAGTCAAGACTGGTTTTCAAGACCGCGCTGCGATGAACGATTCTAAGCTGATGCAAAACCCAATGAATCCAATGATGACCAGTCAGGATGTCGTCAAACAAGCCATTGCTGCCTTTGAAAATAGGTCGCGGTTGGTCTTACCGGGGATAGTGAATCAAGTCTTTGCCTTTATGCCGCGCTTGATGCCTCGAGCTTTTGTGCAGAGTATGTTAAAAACTTTCAAGCTAGAAATCATTAATCAA
>JAYWHB010000771.1:0-5755 GCA_043777915.1 Deinococcales bacterium | reverse complement strand
ACGAGGGAGTAGCTTCCTGTCTGGGGAAAAAAGACAGGTGTGTGCATCGTCAATTCGAGCGCTTGGAGCGCTTCGGTGCGTACAGCAACAGCCAGACTCGAGGCATTTCGCTTCGGGTTCTTTGTTTGTTTGGGGTGTTCAAAATGGAATTTTTAACGGCGTTGTTTTTGGGTAAAGCAGTTTGGATTTGGTTGGTTTTTATTGCGATTGTTTTGGTTTTGTTGGTGCTGGATTTGGGTGTGCTGCATAAGAAAAACGAGGAAATCGGAGTGGCTCAGTCACTCTGGATGAGTGCTTTTTACATCAGTATTGCGCTTGTCTACGGGGCTTGGATTTGGTTTGAACTCGGGCAGACAAGTGCAATCCAGTATTACACAGGTTTTTTTATCGAAAAGACCTTGGCGCTTGATAACATCTTTGTGATTTCGCTGATTTTTACCTATTTTGCCATTCCGCGTAAATACCAGCATCGGGTCTTGTTCTGGGGCATTATTGGTGTGATTGTGTTGCGTGGCATTATGATTGCGCTTGGTGCGACTTTAATTCAGCAATTTGATTGGATTATGTACATCTTCGCAGCGTTTTTGTTACTGACTGGTGTAAAAATGCTCTTGGATGCGATAGCCGACAAAGAACACGAAACCGACCTGAGTAAAAATCCTGTCCTAAAATTTCTTCGTAGCCGCATGAAAGTCACCGATGAACTGCATGGCGAAAAGTTCTTTGTGCAGAAACCAGACCCGAAAACAGGCAAATTGGCGCGGTTTGCCACTCCCTTATTTCTTGCCTTAATTCTGGTTGAAGTCGCCGATTTGGTCTTTGCCGTAGACAGCGTTCCCGCTATTTTTGCGATCACCACCGACCCGTTTATTGTCTACACCAGCAATATCTTTGCGATTCTTGGCTTAAGGGCTTTGTACTTTGCCTTGGCTGCCATGATTCACCGCTTTAAGTACCTTAAGTATTCGCTTAGCATCGTACTGATTTTTATTGGCGGCAAAGTCTTCTTTAATCAAATTTTTGGCAAACTCGACCCAATCATCTCACTGGTTATCACCTTCGTTATTCTTGGGGCTGGAATTGTCTACAGCCTGATCAAAACCAAAGATGATGACAGCACCCCCAAACCCATCACTACATAGGATAAACATGGAACTAATCGCTCTAGGACTTGTCGGAATTGCAGTTTTAATCGTCTTAAGAACCCCGAAGCCCATTCCCGTAAAAACCAAAGGAAGGAAATAAATATGCAAAAGCTCTGTCCAATAGATGGTACGCCCCTGATGGAAATGAACAAGAACGGCGTGACGATTGATGTCTGCCCAGAATGCAAAGGGGTTTGGTTAGACCGTGGTGAACTCGAGAAACTGCTGCAAGTGGCAAGGGAAATGGAACGCGAGTATGGCGAACCTGTTGCTCCTCGAGTCCCAGCCCCACAAGTGCCACAGTATGCCCAACCAGACCCACGTACTCAACCAGACCCACGTTATGCCCAGCCCGACCCACGTTATCGCCGTGACGACGATGATGATGACGATGACCGCCGTCGTTATGGTGGCGAGTACGGCAAAAAGAAAAAAAGCACCTTGGGTAGATTGTTCGATATTTTTGATTAGTCCTTAGCGCGTTCCCTCCCCAAACGCGCCTTAACCTTGCACCCGCCGCTCCCCAACGGCGGGTGTTCGCATTTTCCCAACACTATTGGGTCGCCTTTTGCCCTTCGCCTTTCGCCTTTTGCCTTTCGCCCTTTGCCTTCACTTAGGTTAAACTGCTCCTCATGATTTACCGCCCTCCTAGTGAAATGGATTACCCCGGAATGCAGGCTCTGGATTTAGAACTTGCTCGGCTCGAGAATGCCAATTTTGATTCCTTAAGTCAAAAAGACCGAACAGCCGCTTTACGGAGCAGCTTACCAGCACTCTTGTTCTATGCCAGAAGCGAACACAGTTTTGTGGCGATAGATGCCAGTAGCCAATCCGAAACCTTGCCCAGTACCGTCTATGGTTTTATTTTGGCGCAAAGTGTTTGGATGGGCGATAAGGCTTTTGTCTGGGTCTCGAGTATTCGGGTTCACCCCGATGCCCCTCCGGGTTGCTTACCGGGCTTATTGCACTGTGTCACCAAAAGTGCCTTTGATGGTGCGGTTTACGAACTCCATTTGTTAGCCGACAGTCACCTTGATGTGATTGCCACCCGTGAGGGCTACAAAGACACCAAAGCCAAACATATGGTCAGGTTGCTTGGCTCGAGAAGTGAATCGTAGCGGCTCGAGAAGTGAATCGTAGCGGCTCGAGAACTTATAAGTCCTTGCGTTCAAAAATCAGCATACTGGCAACAATCCCAATACCCGTATAAATCACCAACAAAATAAGTGATTGCTGGGTGGTGTAGGTGCTTGCTCGTAGTGGCGAATAGGCATCCAAATGTTCGGTTAAGAGTAACGGGCGCAACCAAACAAAGACTTTCAGCATTCCCATCATCAAAATACTGCCAACCCCTGCCAAGGCTGCTGCGGCGGTATTTAAGTACAGCACCCCAAAAACAATCGCCAGAACCGCAATTGGCGATAAAATCACCCCAGAAATCATATACCCTTGGGCAAGTTCGGCTAAAGCACTTAACGGTGCAAGTTCGCCAACCCCGACAAAAGCACCATCACCTAAGCCAGTGCCACCCAAAAATGTACCCAAGCCAAAACGAATTCCGCCGACCAACAAACCACCAAACAGGGTGCTTAAAAGCAGTAAAAACGGGTAAAGCATTGCCACCATCAGCTTAGAAAGAATCACACGGGTTCTCGAGACGGGGCGCAGCAACAACGGGCGCAGTGTCCCCCAATCCATTTCGCCGCCAACCAACTCGGCACAGGTCACAGCGGTGAGTAACGGCAACATAAACGGCATCATGATATAGAGCGCCATCCCGGGGACTTGCCAACCCGAAACCAGAATCACATCCGCACCAATCACTTGGGCGATTCCTTCGTCGGGGGCAAGCGTGAGAATGGCGGGTAGAATAAAAGCCACCAGCAAACCAAGCCGCACACTGCGAAAACCCAGTAATTTACGGAACTCGAGCGAAAGAACACCGTAGCCAACGCGATTAGAAAGATTTTTTGTCATGGGAGTCCTTGGGGGGCAGGCGAAAGGCGAAGGGCAAAAGGCGAAGGGCAAAAGTAAAGGCTTTAATTGTTGTAAATGATGTAGCACATTTTCGGTTTTTCGTAGGGGCGAACCCCTGTGGTTGCCCTGTGAGACGACATAATTTGAAATTACCTAAAAAACTATTCTATGACTCGAGAAGGCTGTCCTGCATGGTTTTCCTCATAGCCCATAGCTCGAGACTCATAGCTTAAAACTCTCTTTCAACCCGTTCACGGTAATACTCGTATAAATCAAAGTGGTCTGGGTTGGCTTCAAACATTCGGATTCCTTCGACGGCTAAGGCTCGGATGGCATCTGGGGCGCGAAGTTCAGAATCCAAATGGACAATCACATAAGGCGGGCGAGCAAAAGAACGCACCACAAAGGGTTGAGTTGACATGGCAGCTGCGGCTCTGGGTGCATCGTCTACCCTAAAACGGTAGGCGCTGCTGCGAGCGCCTAAGTCCACTTCGTCTAATAATTTGCCACTCGAGAGGATACCAACGCGGTGAGCGTACTGGCTGACTTCACGCAAATGGTGGGTGCTTAAAATCACGGCTGTGCCAGTGGCTGCCATGCCCGATAGGACACGGTGAACGAGGTTAATGCCAAGCGGGTCAAGTCCACTGGTCGGTTCGTCCAACACCAAGACTCGAGGGTTGGTCAGGATGGCGGCGGCTAAGCCAAGGCGTTGGCGTTGCCCTAGGCTGTATTCGCGCACATAACGGTCTTGCATTCGGGTCAGTTCGACATTGGTAATCACTTCGCGGATGCGGTTTTCGTCTAATAATAGCGGATTGCGGTGGTCGGTCGAAAAGCCAACTCCACCAGCTAATTTGGCATGAGCCATCAGGTTATCCCGTCCAGTCATGTGCGGATAAAAGGCTGCCGGGGCTTCGACCACTGCGCCCAAGGCTCGGCGTACCTTTGAACCTCCAGTATGAACATCCTCGCCACAAAGCAACATTTTGCCAGAAGTCGGAAAGGATAAACCGGTGATAATCCGAATTAAAGTGGTTTTGCCTGCCCCGTTTGGTCCTGCTAGAGCATAAACCTCGCCGGGCAGTACCTTAAACGAAACCGCTTCCAGCACAGGATAACGCCCATACCGTTTAGAGACACTTTGGGCTTCGATGCTTGGGTCTTTGGCGGTCAGAACTGTTCTGGCGGGTGCTTCAAATTGGTTCATTAAGCACAGTCTACCTTAGAACTCGGATTGTGGTTCTGTATTCTCTAACTTTGGCACAAGTTGCCTAAAAGTCTCGAGGGCAATCCGTTCGGGAAGTCTCGACAAAAACCCCACGGTGGACAAGGCTTGAGTGCGGTGCGCTGCAATTGCCTTAAATTTTGGCACAAGATGCGCTGTCACATCCCGAAAATGGGTTGGTGGCAACCATGTATCTGCCCAGTCTGGATTGAGTAATATCGGATTGGCAAAAGCAAAAACCTTTGTGCCACTGGCTAACAGCCCAGTTTGCTCGAGTGCCGCCATGGTAACAAGATGCGAAGCCACATGATCCGGATGCCGATTACCGCCATCTGAGGCAAAAGTAATCACCACTTTGGGTTGCCAAGTCTCGAGTAGTGCTACAACTTCGGCAGTGGCTTCTGGGACAAAATCTTGTAAACCGCCCAAAAACAAAGCTGGCGCGTCATCTTTATGGTTGCTGTCCCGAGCGGCTGGGGCTGCATCTGGGTACTCGAGATGTGCAAAATTGCTGATGCTCAGCGCTTGCACACTGCCCATTAACTCTTTGGCTCTAAATTCTGGCAGTTCTTCTTGGGAACACAAGCCTAAGCTGCGTCCACTCGAGCCTTTGGTTAGGGTAATTAAGCCCGTCTTTAGCCCTTTGGCAGCATATTCTGCCAGTGTTCCACCAGTGCCATAGCATTCGTCATCGGGATGCGCCACAATTAAACATAAGTCCAACACCGATTAAGCATAACCCAAAAGGCGAAGGGTAAAGAGCAGAGCCTTCAAGCATGTATAGAATCACAATCAGTCAGCCCCTCTCCCGACTCGCTTAGGCTCGCCACCCTCCCCCAAATCGCTTCGCGGGGGAGGGTTTAGGGTATGGGGCTTTGATTTTCATAACCTTAAAAAGTGCTTTTGAAAAGCGTTTTTTGGTTTTTCAACTAAAAACCTAAACAACAAAACAAACCGAACAACCCTCTCCCGCGCTTTTTGGCGGGATGAGGGTAACGAGCTTCAAGCGAGTTGGGTGAGGGTTGCACCACGTTTCTCGAGCATTGGGTTTTTGTTGTTCTGTACTACAAATTCGTTCATCTGATGTGCATTGCTAAACTCCATACATTCTTGTCTCGAGACAAATCTCATTTCTAGCGTAGAATCCTTGCCTGATGAACCGAAAAACAATTTTGGTGGCTAACGACGATGGTGTGTACAGTCATGGACTTCTCGCCCTTGCCAATGCCCTTGCTGACCTTGCCAATGTCGTGATTGTCGCCCCAGAGTTCGAGCAATCTGGTGTCGGACACGGGATTACAATTCGCCGCCCGTTGCGTTTTAAGCCAACCAAGCTCGAGGGCTTGCACTCCAGTATCAAAGCCTACCGTGTGGATGGTACACCAACCGATTGTGTGGTGATGGG